>JAHYIW010000034.1 GCA_019429445.1 Desulfuromonadaceae bacterium | reverse complement strand
TTCGTTCTCCCCTGATTAAAATCACAGCGATACGCGACCACCATGCCCGCTGCGAGCGCAGGCACTTTTGCATCCTTTTGCTGCCGGGCAAAAGGATGTCGGCTGGCGGGACGAAACCCGCCGGTTCTGTCTCATCCTTCAACTGCAAAAGTCAATCGACCACCAATGATTCTTTCGACCCGCAACCCAGGGCACCCGCGAGGGGTGCCCCTACGATGAACGACCAACCGGACGCGAATTGGTTTTGTAGGGATGCCCCTTGCGGGTATCCGGGGTTTTGGCCGCGGCAGCGAAAACCCCCTTGCGGGTATCCGGCAGTTCATTAATTCCCCTTGCCCAATCCGGACCATCTCGCTATAATCCCCGCCACTTTAACTTGATGAGGTTTATCGATGTTTCGCGAAGAGAAAGAAAAACTGAAGGATTTACAAGGCAAGCTCGCTGAGCTGAGGGGGTATCTTTGACGTTGAGGCGAAGGAAGAACGGGTCGCCGAACTCGAAGCGGAAATAGCGCGCCCCGGTTTCTGGGATCAGGGGGACGCGGCGCAGGAAGTTCTCAAAGAACGGACCTCGCTGCAAAAAATTGTCGCCGGATGGAATGACTGCAACGCTGAACTGGAAGACCTGCTGCTGCTGGTCGAGCTTGGCGAGGAGAGTGATGATCAGGCGACACGGACTGAGATTTGTGAACTGCTCCACGATCTGGAACGCAGGGTCAGTCAGATGGAATTCGCCCGGATGCTTTCCGGGGAACACGACGCCAACAATGCGATTTTCAGTATCAATGCCGGTGCTGGCGGCACCGAGGCGCAAGATTGGGCCGACATGCTGTTGCGCATGTACCTGCGTTTCTGTGAGAAGAAGGGGTATAAAACCGAAATTACCGATTATCAGCCGGGCGATGAGGCCGGGGTCAAGGGAGTAACCTTTACCGTTGAGGGGGATTATGCCTACGGCTGGTTGCGCGCCGAGATGGGGATTCACCGTCTGGTGCGCATTTCGCCTTTCGATTCCAACGCTAAACGTCATACCTCTTTTTCGTCAGTCTTTGTTTTTCCGGAGCTTGCCGACGATATCGAAGTGGAGATCAACGACAAGGATCTCAAGGTGGATACCTTTCGCGCCAGCGGGGCGGGGGGGCAGCATATCAATAAAACCGACTCGGCGATCCGTATTACGCACGTTCCGAGCGGGATTGTCGTTGCCTGTCAGAGTGAACGTTCGCAACACAAGAATCGTTCGACGGCGATGAAGCAGCTTAAGGCCCGTCTCTACGAGCAGGAACGTCTTAAAAAAGAAGAAGAGGCCGCCGCGATTTCGGGGAACAAGATGGAGATTGGCTGGGGCAGTCAGATTCGCTCTTACGTGCTTCATCCCTACCGGATGGTCAAGGATCATCGCACCGGTTATGAGACGGGCAATACCGATGCAGTTCTGGATGGGGACTTGCAGGGATTCATTGAGGCGTATCTGCTGAGCCGTTCATGATGGCTGTAAGTATTCAATTTAAAGGGCATTTTCCATTGTGGAATCGCCCTTTTTTCAGCACTGCGGAAGGCTTTGTCCTTGACTTGAGGGGCTGAGCGGTATATGGTGACCGACTGAAAAAATCTTAAAAAAACAGGTAGATAGCAATGGATGAAATAAGTGATTTGAAAGCTCAGCGCCTGGCGAAGGTTGCTGAATTACGTGCCCGGGGCGAAAATCCCTACGCCAACGACTTCAAGGTGACGCATACCCTCGCGCAGGTCAGTGCGGCGCATGCCGATGACAGTGCCGAGATGCTGGTGACGAGTCAAGCGCAATATGCGGTTGCCGGCCGGATCATGGCGAAGCGCGATTTCGGCAAGGCCGCCTTTATCCAGGTTCAGGATCGCAGTGGTCGGTTGCAGGTCTATGTGGCCAGAAATCAGCTCGGCGACGAGGCGTTCGAGGCGTTTCGCAAGGTTGATCTGGGGGACATTGTCGGCTTGTCCGGCGCACCGTTTCGGACCAAAACCGACGAGCTGTCGTTGCGGGCGGGTTCCATCCGGCTACTGACCAAGTCGCTGTTGCCGTTGCCGGAAAAATGGCATGGCCTGACCGATGTTGAGACCCGCTACCGGCAACGCTATCTCGATCTGATCGTTAATCCGTCGGTGAAGGACGTCTTCCGCAAGCGCAGCCAGATTATCACTCTGATCCGTGAATTTATGCAGCAGCGCGACTATCTGGAAGTCGAGACGCCGATGATGCAGCCGATTGCCGGAGGCGCGACCGCGAAACCGTTTGCCACCTATCACAACACGTTGAAGATGGACCTGTTTCTGCGCATCGCCCCGGAACTCTACCTTAAACGGCTGGTGGTCGGTGGTTTTGAGCGGGTTTTCGAGATTAATCGCAACTTTCGTAATGAAGGAATTTCGATTCAGCATAATCCCGAATTTACGATGATGGAATTCTACCAGGCCTATGCAACGTACCATGATCTGATGCAGATGACGGAGGAGTTGATCTGTCATGTGGCGCAGGAAATTGTCGGTTCACTCACCTTCCCGTATGGCGAGCGCAACGTCGATCTGACCGCGCCCTGGCAACGGCTGACGGTGCGTGAAGCGATCGCCCGCTATGGTGCCCTGTCACTCGAAGAGCTTGAGGATCGTGACACCTGTCTGGCCTACGCAAAGCAACTCGGTCTCGACCTTGACGACAACATCGGGCACGGCAAATTGCTGACCGAATTGTTTGACGAGGTTGCCGAACCGCAATTGTGGAACCCGACCTTTATTACCGAGTATCCGACCGAAGTGTCGCCGTTGTCGCGCAAGAACGACGACAACCCGGAGATTGTCGATCGCTTTGAACTTTTTATCGTCGGGCGCGAACTGGCCAACGCCTTTTCCGAGTTGAACGATCCGGTTGATCAGAAGGAGCGGTTCGTCAGGCAACTGGTGGAAAAAGAGGCGGGGGACGAAGAGGCTCATGCGATGGACGAGGATTACGTGCGGGCCCTCGAATACGGTCTGCCCCCGACGGCCGGGGAAGGGATCGGGATCGACCGCCTGGTGATGTTGCTGACCAATGCGCAATCGATTCGTGAGGTCATCCTTTTTCCGCAATTGCGCCCGGAGAATCTGTCGGTCAATTGAATATCGCGATTACCCTCTCTGCTAAATTGATCACCTGGAAGCTTTCTGGGGTTATATGAATTACGAATGGTTTGTCAGTCTGCGTTACCTGCGAGCAAAGCGCAAACAGACCTTTATCTCTGTTATTTCCTCCATTTCGATCATCGGTGTGACCCTCGGAGTCGCGGCGTTGATCGTTGTTCTTGCGGTCATGACCGGTTTTCATGACGGCGTCCAGCAGCAGATCCTCGGCAATATCCCTCACGTTCTGGTTCAGCAACAAGGGGGGGCTGTCGAACTCAATGACCAATTACTGAAGACGCTTGGTGAGACTGATCGGGTGCGCGCCGTGACCCCTTTCGTGGTCAAGGAAGCGATGCTCCTGTCGCGCGGCAATGTCGCGGCGGTGAATGTTAAAGGGATCGCTGCCGACAATAAGGTGTTGGCACAAAAGATCCGGACACTGGACGGCGCGCCGGTTACAGAACTGCTGTTTGCCGACCAGTCTGCCCTGCCGGGTATCGTGATCGGGTTTGAGGCGGCAATGTCACTGGGGGTGACTCTCGGCGAGACGATCAATGTGATCCCGCCGATGTTCGCCCTCTCCCCCTTCGGCATGGTGCCGAAGATGAAGCCGTTTCGCGTCGTCGGGGTGATGCGCCAGCGCGGGGGGTTCCTGGATAATTATCTGGCCTATGTGGCGCTGCCGATTGCCCAGAGTTTTCTTGAATTGGGCGAGAAAGTCAGCGGGATAGAGATCGAAGTTGCGGCGTTCAACGATGCTCGCCCGGTGTCCGAACGGCTGCGGAAGGCTCTCGGTTTCCCTTATACGGTGCGTTCCTGGGAGGACATGTTCGGTTCGCTGTTGTCGGCCCTTAATCTTGAAAAGCTCGGACTCTTTATCGTGCTGGCGATCATTGTTCTGGTTGCCGCGTTCAATATCGCCACAACCCTGATTATGGTGGTGATGGAAAAACACAAGGATATTGCGATTCTTCGCTCACTGGGAGCAAACTCCGCCGGAATCATGAAGATATTCATTCTTGAAGGGCTGGTGATCGGTACCCTTGGCACGACCATGGGCATCGGTGGTGGTGTGGTGCTGGCCAAAAATGCCGATGCACTGATCAAGTGGCTGGAACACACCTTCGGGGTAAAAATCTTTGATCAGGCGGTGTACGGGATGGAGCGTTTCCCTTCGGTCGTCAGTATGAGTGATGTTGTCACTGTCGGCCTGGTCTCGATGTCCATCTGTCTGGTTGCAACGGTCTATCCGGCGCTGAGAGCGGCGCGGATGGATCCGGCTGAAGCCCTGCGCTACGAATAGATATCTGTAATGATCAGAATCGAAAATGTTTCAAAATCGTTTGCCACGGAAACGCACCGCATTGAGGTGCTGTCTGCGGTCGACTTGCAGGTTTCCGCCGGGGAGCGGGTGGCGATTGTCGGTGCCTCTGGTGCCGGGAAAACAACATTGATGCATATTCTCGGGGGGCTGGAACAACCGAGTTCAGGGCTGGTGCTGTTTCGCGGTGAAAATTTGTTTGCACTGCACGGTCATGCCCGGGATGCCTTCCGTAATCGCAGCATGGGGTTCGTGTTTCAGTTTCATCAACTGCTGCCGGAATTTTCCGCGTTGGAAAATGTGATGATGCCTGCGCTGATCGGGCGCTGGTCGCGGCGTAAGGCGGAAGCACGAGCGCAGGAACTGTTGACGGAAGTTGGCCTCGCAGCGCGCAGCACCCATCGTCCCGGACAGCTTTCCGGGGGGGAACAACAGCGGGTCGCAATTGCGCGCGCGTTGATGATGAGCCCCGCGTTGTTGCTGGCCGATGAGCCTACCGGGAATCTGGATAGCGGCACTTCCGGGGAGATCTTTCATCTGCTCGATCGCCTGCATGTGGCATACGGCTTGACCATGATCGTTGTCACCCACAGTGCCGCGCTTGCCGCCCGGCTTGACCGCGTGGTATCGATGGCCGATGGCCGGGTGGTCAGCGCCGGGCAATGAATCATGCTGTTGCCGTGTCCGGGGCAGTTTAGGTTTGCGCTTTAATCAGCGGTTCATTATAATCCGAACTCTTTTGAGTGAATAGTTATTGATTTGCGGAGTCATTTTTATCATATGTTTAAGTGCTTTTTTGCCCTGCTGTTGCTGGTGGGTGTGCCTGCGGTGGTTTTTGCGGCGGGGTTCCAGTTTGATCGCATAGTGATTGAAGGAAATCGTCGCATTGCGACCAGTACGATTGAAGCTGTGCTGACGGTCAAGGCTGGAGAAGAGACAACTTTGGCGGCGATCGATGCCGACATGAAAGCGGTTTTCGCGCTCGGACATTTTGCTGATATTGATGCGCAGGAACGTCGCGATGGTGACCAGTCGTTGCTTGTTTTTCAGGTGACTGAAAGGCCGCTGGTTCGCAAACTGGAATTTGCCGGTTACAGTGAGCTTGAGGAGAGCAAGTTGCGCGCGCTGATCACCTTCAGGGTCCCTTCGCGGCATGACCCCCAGGCGGTGCGCGAAAGTATCAAGGCAATCAAGGCGGCTTATGTTGAAGAAGGGTATTACGCTTCGGAAGTGTCATCCGAGTTGAACATTGATGAGCGGAACAACGCGACGCTGATCATGCGGATCGATGAAGGGCCGGAAGTGAAGATCAAAAAGATTGTTTTCGAGGGAAATACCGTGTTTGATGAAGATGATTTTTTTGATGTCATGGAAACCAAGGAGGGGTGGTTCCTTTCGTGGTTGACAGGAAGCGGTACCTATCGCGAGAATGTTCTGAACGGCGACCTTGAACGCCTTGCCGATCTCTATTTTAACAAGGGCTACGTGCAGGTTAAGGTCAAACAGCCGTTAGTCGAACTTAATCAGCAGCGTGACGGTTTAACGATCTATATTGAAGTTGAGGAAGGTGCGCAGTTTTTTGTCGAAGACGTCGATTTTTCCGGCAACCTGATGCGTCCGGTCGATGAGTTGCAAAGCCTTTCAAAACTCCGGTCCGGGGACATCTTCAGCCGCGAGAAGCTCCGCGCCAGCCTGCTGTCCATGAACGACCTTTACGCCGATGAGGGGTACGCGTATGTGAATGTTGCGCCGTTGACCAAAGTGAATCCGGTCACCCGGCAAATCGAGCTGACCTACGATATCGATCCAGGCATTCAGGTGACGGTTGATCGTATCAATATCAGCGGGAATACCAAGACCAGAGACAGAATTATCCGCCGGGAATTTACCGTTGGCGAAGGGGACCTGTTCAGCGCGACGAAGATGAAACAAAGTCAGGCGCAGGTGAAAAACCTGGGTTTTTTCGATGAAGTCAATTTGACGACGGTTGAAGGGGTGACGCGTGATCTGGTGAATATCGATCTCGCTGTCCAGGAACGTCCGACCGGAACCTTCAGTGTCGGTGCGGGCTATTCATCGGTCGATCACCTGATCGGGCAAGGTTCGGTGACCCAGGATAACTTCATGGGGATGGCCTTGAAGCTCAACCTGTCGGGGTCGTTCGGCAGTAACAGTACAACCTATCAGGTTGGTTTGCTCGATCCGAGTTTCCTTGACAGTGATTTGACGATCGGTTTCGATCTGTTTAAAACGGAACGTGAATGGACCGAATTTTCTAAAAGAAGTATTGGCGGCGCGCTAAAATTCGGTTTTCCGGTGATGGATAAAACGCGCGCCTTGTTAACCTATCGTTATGAAGAAAAAGAAATTTTTGATGTTGACGACAATGCGTCGTTTCTGATCAGCGAACAGGAAGGTCTGTCCACCCTGTCGTCGGTGACTGCATCGCTGACCCGCAACACAACCGATTTCCGTTTCGATCCGAGTCGCGGTTATGTATCGGAAGGAACGATTGAATTTGCCGGACTCGGCGGGACTGAAAAGTTTGTAAAATATATTGCTGACTATCGTCACTATTATCCGGCCTGGTGGGAAACGGTGTTCTCCATTCATGGTCAAATCGGTTATCTGCAACAGCTCGGTAACAATGAAATCCCGATCGATGAACGCTTCTATCTGGGCGGTATTCGTACCCTCCGTGGATTCAACTCGCGGGAGGTCGGCCCGCGAACCCGAACGGTTGCGGTGAGCAGTCTTGGGGTGCAGTCCGAAAGTTATAATTTTATCGGCGGGACGAAAGAGGCCTTTTTTAATTTTGAGTATATTTTCCCGCTGCTCAAGGAGGCGGGGTTGAAAGGTGTCCTCTTTTTTGACGCCGGTAACGCCTGGCTGAGCGGGGAGGAATATTTTTCCGGGATGCGCACCAGTGTTGGTGCCGGGATTCGCTGGCGCAGTCCGATGGGTCCGTTGCGTCTGGAGTGGGGGTACAATCTTGATCCGAAGGAGTATGAGGATCGTGCGCGATTTGAGTTTTCTATCGGTGGTTTTTACTAAATACAAGTTCAAGGAGTCTGATGATGAAAAAAATTGTTTTGATCGTTATGGTGCTACTGATTGCAACCACGTCCTGGGCGGGGAAGTTCGCCGTTGTTGATTTGCAAAAAGCTGGAGGGATGTCTGTTGCCGGCAAGGCGGCGCAGGAAAAGATCGCTGCCAAGGTTGCTGCATATCAGACAAAAATTGACGAAAAACAGTCGGTTCTGCAAAAGCTGGAGGATGACCTTAAACGGCAGTCTTTTGCCTTAAGTGCCGAGGCGCGCACTGAGAAAGAACGCGATTTTCAACAAAAAGTTAAAGAATTTCAGCGCTTTGCTAAAGATGCGCAAGAGGAACTTGAGCAGGAGGAGACCTCTCACACGCGTAAAATTCTTGAGGAAATGCGTGAGGTCGTGACTTCGATCGGCAAAGATGGCCAGTACGACCTGATTCTTGAAAAGACTTTGGCGCTGTATGTCAATGACGCGATCGATATCACTGACGAGGTGATCAAGGCGTATGATAAATCGGTCAAGAAGTAGCCAGGAGAGACGCATTGAAACTCAGTGAACTGGCAATGGCGGTCGGTGGTGAGGTCGTTGGTGCTGACGATATCGAGATTGCCGCTGTGGCGACCATCGATGCTGCCGGCCCGGAGGATATTACCTTCATCGCCAATCCGAAGTATCTTGCCAAGTTAAACACGACCCGCGCGGCTGCGATCATCGTCGCTCCGGGAGTGTCTGCAACGGGCAAGAATTTACTGGTGTGTGCCAACCCTTATCTGGCTTACGCGCGGATCGTTGCTGTGCTGCACGTCAAGGCACCGCAGGTGCGCGGCGTCATGGCCGGAGCCTGGGTGGCCCCGGATGCCGTTCTCGGCACGGACGTGACCATTTGTCCCGGTTGTTACGTCGGCGCCCGTGTCCGCATCGGTGCGCGTACAATCCTTTATCCGGGAGTGGTGCTGTATGATGATGTGTCGCTCGGCGAAGATTGTCTGTTGCACGCCGGAGCGGTGGTGCGTGAGGCGTGTCGCCTTGGCGACCGGGTTATCCTGCAACCGCAGGCAGTGATCGGGGCTGACGGTTTTGGTTTTGCTCCGGACGGTGCACGCTATTACAAAATTCCCCAGATCGGCAACGTCGTGGTCGAGGATGATGTCGAAGTCGGCGCGGCAACCTGTATCGATCGGGGGGCGCTGGGTGAAACCCGGATCGGTCGTGGGACCAAACTCGACAATCTGGTCCAGGTCGGCCACAATGTCCGTGTCGGTGAAGATAATATCCTTGCCGGACAGGCAGGGGTCGCCGGAAGTACAAAAACCGGTGTCCATTGTACCTTCGGTGGACAAGTTGCAGTCAACGGGCATATCACCGTGGGAAATAACGTGACCGTCGCCGGAAGAGGCGGGTTAACCAATGATGCCGCAGATAATCAGGTGCTTGCCGGTTTTCCGACCATGCCGATCGGCGACTGGCGTAAATCGGCCTTGATTTACACTAACCTTCCGGAGTTGCGCAAGGAAATTCGGGGACTTAAAAAACGACTGGAACTGCTGGAAAAAAATATCGAGGAGAATAAATAAAATGACAATGAACGTTACTGAAATCATGAAGGTTCTTCCCCACCGCTATCCGTTCTTACTAATTGACAGGATCCTTGAGATCGTTCCTGGCGAGAGCATGGTCGCAATCAAAAACGTGACGATCAATGAGCCTTTTTTTCAAGGGCATTTTCCCGGTCATCCGATTATGCCCGGCGTGCTGATCATTGAGGCGATGGCTCAGGTTGGCGGAGCCTGCGCGATGATTTCTGATAATATTGGTGATGACAAAGTCACCTATTTTACCGGTATCGACAAGGTGCGTTTTCGTAAACCGGTGGTGCCTGGCGATGTGTTGCGGATCGAGGTCAAATTATTGGCCCGGCGGCGCGGGATCTACTTCTTTTCCGGCAAGGCCTTTGTCGACGGGACGTTGGTGGCTGAGGCTGAATTGAAAGCAATGTTCGCAGACAAATAGAGGACGGCCCATGATACATCCAACAGCAATAATCTATCCGGGGGCGCAGGTCGACGCAAGTGTCGAGATCGGTCCTTATGCCGTGATCGGCGCCAATGTCACCATCGGGGCGCGAACCACGGTTGGCCCTCATGCGGTGATCGAGGGGTGGACGGAAATCGGTCAGGACAATCAGATCTTTCAGTTTGCGTGCATCGGAGCGATTTCACAGGATCTCAAGTATGCCGGTGAGGAAGCCTGGTTGCGCATCGGTGATCGCAACAAAATTCGTGAGTTCACCACGCTGCATATCGGCACGGCCGACGGCGGTGGTGAGACCCTTATCGGCAGTGATAATCTCCTCATGGCCTACACCCACGTGGCACACGATTGTCGCGTTGGCAATCATGTGATCATGGCAAACAACGCCAGTCTTGCCGGGCATGTCACGGTCGACGATCACGCGATTCTCGGTGGCATGTCGGGCATTCATCAGTTTTCGAAGATCGGTGCCCATGCCCTGATCAGTGGCGGGTCGATGGTTGTTCAGGATATCCCGCCGTACACGATTGCCCAGGGAGACCGCGCCAAGACGGTCGGTATCAATCTTATCGGGTTGAAACGGCGTGGCTTCAGCTCCGATGCGCTGAGTAAAATCAAAAAAGCCTACAAATTACTCTTCCGCTCAGGTCTGCGCGGAGAAGAGGCCCTGGAACGCATCGATGCCGAGCTGGGCGATTGTCCTGAAGTCAAGGTGTTCGCCGACTTTGTGCGCAATAGTGAACGAGGCATTGCCCGCTGAGTCGATTGATGGAGTGGAATGAATGACGGGCGTTGCCACCGACAACAATCATCGTCAGCGGATCCTCGTTGTCGCGGGGGAAGCCTCTGGCGACCTGCATGGGGCCAATCTGATCAAGGCAGCCCGGGAACACTTTCCTGGGCTCTCATTTTTTGGTATCGGTGGCCCTAAAATGCGTGCTGCCGGTTGCGATATTATCTTTCCGGCGGAAAAACTGGCGGTCATGGGGCTGGTCGAGGTTCTCGGTCGTCTGCTGACCATCTGGCGCGCATTTCGTTTGTTGCGCGGGGTGCTGCGGGGAGCGCAGCGTCCTGACCTGGTGATCCTGATCGATTACCCCGGTTTTAATCTGCGTTTTGCCAAACGTGCCAGGCAGGCCGGCATTCCGGTTCTTTACTACATCGCGCCGAAAGTCTGGGCCTGGAAAAAAGGTCGGATCAGGACAATCGCCGCGCGGGTCGACAAGCTGGCGCTTATCTTCCCGTTTGAACCGGAGCTCTATCAGGGATTCGACCTCGATGTGGAGTATGTGGGTAATCCGCTCCTCGATGAATGTCAGCGCAGCCGCGATCGTCGTCAGTTTATCCTGGCGCAGGGGCTTGATCCCGCAACCCCGCTGGTCGGCCTCTTCCCGGGAAGTCGCGGCAGCGAAATTCGCTACATGTTCGATACCCTGCTGGAGAGTGCCCGGCTGCTGGTCGAACGGGGGGTTGCCAGGCAGTTTCTGCTGCCGGTCGCGCCGGGGTGTGATTTCCCAGCGCTGTCCGCACGGGTAGTCGCTGCCGGACTCCCGATCACCCTGGTCGAAGAGAATATCTATGACGTTGCCGGAGCCTGCGACGCGATCCTCTGTGTTTCCGGAACTGTCACGTTGCAAGTGGCGCTGGTCGGCACACCGTTGGCGATTATTTACCAGGGGGCGGCGCTGACTTACGCGATCGGTCGGCAGCTGGTCAAGATCCCTTATTTTGGTTTGCCCAACATTGTCGCCGGGCGTGAGGTCGCCCGCGAGTTCCTGCAAAAGGCCGCTTCTCCAGCCGCTCTCGCCGCAGAGATCCAGCGACTGTTAGCTGATGAGGACTATCGTCAGGCCGCCTGCGCCGGTCTTGCCGAAGTTCGTCAACGGCTCGGCGGGCCGGGGTGTTCCCGGCGGGTGGCGGCGCTTGCCGCGTCAATGTGCACTGCCAAAGATCAGAAAGAGGTTTCGTGAGTCATCAACAAAGTGCAACCCTTTACCGCCGGTTGTTTGCCTATGCCTGGCCTTACCGGGGGCGTATCGCCCTGTCGATCATTGCTTCGCTGGGGGTGGCGGGAAGCGATGCCGCGATCGCCAAAATGGTGCAACCTTTTGTCGATCGGCTGATCGTTGCCGGTGATCGACAGATGGTCGCCCTGGTGCCATTTCTGGTTCTCGGGTTCGCTCTGTTCAAGGGACTCTCCCGTTATGTGCAGGAATATTTCATCAAGACCACCGGGCAACTGGTTATCCAGCGGGTGCGCAACGAGCTGTACTGTCATACCGTTGATCTGCCGATGCGTTTTTTTTCACGCACCTCGACCGGAACACTGATGTCCCGTATTCTCAACGATGTCGGCTTAATGCAGGGCGCGGTTTCCGATGTGCTGGTCACCATCATGCGCGAAGGGATCACTCTGGTCGCCCTGACCGGGGTGGCGTTCTACACCGACTGGAAGATGGCGGCGATCGCTTTTGTCGTCATTCCGGCCGCCGGCGCACCGGCCTATTTTATCGGCAAGCGGATCAAGGGGTATTCGCGCAGCGGGCAGATTGCCATGGGGATGCTCACGACGTCCCTCGAACAGACCTTTTCCGGCGTCAAGGTGATCAAGGCCTTCGGCACTGAAGAACGGGAAAAACAGCGCTTTCTCACTGTCAATAAAAGGTTTTACAGCTTTATTCGCAAGGTCATCAAATACGACGCCGGTTCGTCGCCAGTCATCGAACTGTTGTCGGCCTGCGGTGTCGCCGGGGTGCTGTGGTTCGGTCTGGATCGGGTGATGTCGGGGGAGATGACTCAGGGAGAGCTGTTTTCGGTGCTTGCCGCGATCCTGTTGATGTATACCCCGCTCAAACGCCTGATCAGGACCAATAACATGATTCAGCAGGCGATGGGCGCGGCGGAACGGGTCTTTGAAGTTCTTGAGGAAAAATCGGACATCATCGATCTGCCGGAAGCCCGCTCCCTTAAGCGGCCGCAGGGTGCGGTGTGTTTTGAGTCGGTTGATTTTGCCTATGACCAGGAGCTTGTGCTGTGCGATTTCAGCGTTGCCGCCGCGGCCGGGGAGGTCGTGGCGCTGGTCGGACCGTCAGGGGCCGGAAAATCGACCATTGCCGGTTTGCTCTGCCGTTTCTACGATCCGACCGCCGGACGCATCCTGATCGACGGTTTTGACCTGCGCGAGATTACTCAGGAAAGTCTGCACCGTAATATTGCGCTGGTCGATCAGGAGACCTTTCTGTTTAACGAATCGATCCGCGACAATATCCGCTATGGACGCGGGGATGCGACCGATGCCGAGGTTGAGGAGGCGGCCCGGCTCGCCTATGCCGACGATTTTGTCCGTCAGTTGCCGGAAGGGTACGCGACCTCCATCGGAAATCGCGGCCTGCGTCTTTCCGGTGGTCAGCGCCAGCGTATCTGTATTGCCCGGGCGATTCTCCGTGATGCGCCGATCCTGATCCTTGATGAAGCGACCAGCGCGCTCGATACCGAGAGCGAAGCGATGGTGCAGCAGGCGTTGACCAACCTGATGCGCAACCGAACCACCTTTGTCATTGCCCACCGACTGTCGACGATCATGAACGCCGACCGCATTGTCGTTCTTGAAGCAGGCAGGATGGTCGAATCCGGCAGTCATCAGCAACTGCTGGAGGGGGGCGGGCTTTATCGCCGCCTTTACGATATCCAGTTCCGGGATGAGTAAGTTGGGCAAATCATTTAAAAATAAATTATTGTTGACCGTTATTCCTTATCTCGCGGTGGCGGTCATTCATCTGCTGTTTCGGCTGATGAAGACGGAAATTATCGGCAAGGAGCATCTTGCCGGTTGTTATGCACGGGGCGAACAGGTGATCTTCAGTTATTGGCACGATCAGTTGTTGCTGATGGTCAAGGCCTATGATGGACCAGGAGCGGTGGCACTGGTGAGTCCGTCACGCGACGGCGAGTTTCTGGCACGGGTCGTTCATCTTTTGGGACACGGGACGATTCGCGGTTCATCGCATCGGGGGGGACGGGCGGCGCTGAAGGAAATGATTTCCTGTGCGCGAACGAAGACCGATTTTGTCCTCACCCCGGATGGCCCGAAAGGGCCGCGTCATGTGGTGAAAGACGGGGTGGTGCAATTGGCCAGAGTGACCGGACGACCGATCATTCCGCTGGCCTTTGCATGCAGTCGCGGTTATCGTTTTAACAGCTGGGACCGGTTCCTGTTGCCGTATCCTTTGTCACGCGGGGTTTATGTCTTCGGTGCACCCCTCTACCTGCATGACGGTGAAGCGTTTACCGATTTCAAGGAACGTATTCAGGGAGCAATGGCTGCTAATGTTGTTGCTGCCGAAGAGCGCTTAAGGAATTATGGCTTATCTGCTGTATGACATTGTTGCCCTGCTGACCGGGGTGCTGCTGGTGCCGTATTATCTGTTGCGGGGCGTGCGTTACGGCAAGACGCGGCGCGGGATCCGCGAGCGACTCGGATTTTATGATGAAGCTCGATTACGCAAGGTTCGCAACCAGCGCGTCATCTGGGTGCATGCGGTGTCGGTCGGTGAAACCCGCGCCGCGCTGCCGTTACTCAAGGCGCTCAAGCAGGAATTTCCCCGGCACACGCTGTTGTTGACCGGAGTCACCGAAACCGGACGGGCGGTGGCGGATGAGATCGATTGCGTCGATCTGACGATCTTTTTCCCCTTCGACCTCAGCTGGGTGGTGAACCGGGCGTTACGCCTGATTAATCCCGCGCTGGTGATCATCGTCGAAACCGAGTTGTGGCCGAACTTTGTGCGTCTGGCTCATCGCCGCAAGATTCCGCTGATCCTTGTCAACGGGCGGATTTCAGATCGTTCATTTCCTCGCTATCGCCGCGCCAGGCTGCTGGTTGCTCCGGTGATGCAAAAAGTCACCCGCTTTGCCATGCAGAGCCCGACCGACGCCGAACGGGTCCAGATTCTGGGCGCTGCGGCACGGAAAGTGACGGTCAGCGGCAATCTGAAATTCGATATTCAAGGGCGGGGGGCGGCGGATTATCGCCTTGACCAGGTGCGTGAAGAGTTCCATCTACCGGCAAATCTTGCGGTGTGGGCGGCAGGAAGCACCCATCCGGGGGAAGAGGAGATGGTGGTCGACGTTTATCAGCAACTGTTGAGTGCTCGCCCGGAGCTGGTGTTGCTGCTGGTGCCAAGGCATCCTGAACGGACGCGTTCCGTCGCGGCAAATCTGCGCAAGAGAGGGCTTTCCTGTCGGTTGCGCAGCGAATTGACAGCGCACAGCACAGCGTTGCAAGCCGGTGAAATTTTATTGATCGACACCCTCGGGGAAATGCTCAAGATCTATGCTTTGGCCGAGGTGGTCTTTGTCGGCGGCAGTCTGGTCGCTATCGGCGGCCACAATGTTCTTGAAGCTGCGTTGCTGGGGAAGGTCGCGGTGTTCGGTCCGTATATGCAGAATTTTCGGGAAATTTCTGAAAAAGTTATCGCCTGTCGTGCCGGAGTCCAGGTCAATGATGTCGAGGAACTTTTTACCCAGACGTTACTGTTGCTCAATGACCCGGATTTGCGTAGCGAGATGGGGCGTGCCGGCGCAAAATTGATTGCCGCGAATGCCGGTGCGACGGCCAGGACCATGCAGGTTGTTGGTGAGGTACTGAGGGACTAAAGATGCCTGAATGGACGGCTTTTCATCGACGTCTGGTGCTGGTCGGCCCACACTCCCTGCTTGAATGGTTGCTGTGGGTCCTGCTCCTTCCGCTGGGGATGCTTTACGGTTTGGCGAGTTGGCTGCGTCTGCTTGGCTATCGCAGCGGAGTCTGGCAGCGTTACCGGGCCCCGGTACCGGTGATTGGCGTGGGGAACCTTGCTGTCGGTGGTACCGGCAAAACCCCCGTGGTCGATTACCTGACCAGCGGGTTGCTTGCCGCTGGCTACCGGGTTGCCATTGTCAGCCGTGGTTATGGCGGGAACAGCACCCGGCCGGTGACACTGGTCAGTAGCGGCAGTGGCCCGCTGCTCTCTGCAAAGCAGTGCGGGGATGAGCCGTATCTGCTGGCACAACGCAACCCCGCAGCGCTGGTGGCGGTCGGGGCGCGGCGCCGGGACGTGGTGCGGTTGGTGGTTGAAGAGTTACATGCCGAGGTGATCGTACTCGATGATGGTTTTCAGCATCACGCCGTGGCCCGCGATCTGGATCTGTTGCTACTCGATGCGCGGCAACCGTTCACTAACGGCTGGCCTTTGCCTGCCGGGCTGTTGCGTGAATTCCCCTTTGCTATCAAGCGTGCCGATGCGGTGATTTTCACCCGCTGTGATGACCTGTCAACGCCGGTCGATGTTGGTCGTCTGCCGCGTTATCACTGCCGCTACCAACTGGCTGAGCGCATCAGGATGTTGTCCGGTGAAGACCGGCCGTTTGCGGATATGGTGGGGCGAAACGTCGTGGCCTTCGCCGGGATCGCCGGCCCGGAAAGGTTTTTTCAGCAACTCAAGGCAGCCGGGGTGAACCTGCTGGCCACATTCGCTTTCCCGGACCATGTCGACTATAGCGATGAATTGCAACAGCGCCTTATCGCTGCTGCCGACGGGGCGGATTTTCTGGTGACGACCGAAAAAGATGCGGTTAAACTTCCACGGACTTTTCCGGTGCCGTGTTATCAGGTGAGGCTCGAACTGGAATTTCTGGATCAGTCCCCCCCCCTGGACCGGGTTCTCAAACTATTAAAGGAGGATCGCTATGGCGCTGAAAAAAGAATTACTTGATATCCTTGCCTGCCCGAAATGCAAGGGGCCGGTACTTCCCGACCCCGACCAGTCGGTGCTGATTTGCGCTGCTTGCAAGCTCGCCTATCCGGTGCGTGACGATATCCCGGTGATGCTCATCGACGAGGCTGAACCGGTCTGATGATACCTCCCCGACAGGTGGCGATTCTCAGTGACGGCAAGCCGGGGCACGTTAACCAGTCTATCGCCTTTGCCGATCTGGCCGGGGAGGGTTATGTCGTTGCCGAAGTGAAATTTCGCAATCGCGTCTGCAAGAGCCTGGCGTATCTTTTTGACCGGATCGGGCTCTACACCACAGCTCTCTTCAGAATGAGCGGTGATGTTCAAGGGTGCACGACAATCGTTTCAGCCGGGTCCGAAACCTATTATGCCAACCGGACTCTGGCAACAAAACTCGGGATGCGGTCTGTCGCCGTTATGCTCCCGCGCGGCTATCGCTACAGCGGCTTTGATCTGATTATCGCTCAGGAGCATGATCGGCCGCCGGTTCGTACCAATATCCAAATCTTGCCGATCAATCTGTGCAAAGTACGCCCACAAGCTGTTTTTAAGCCGGAGGCGGGATCTTCGTATCTCGGATTGGTGCTTGGTGGCCCGAATAAAGTGTTGCGGATGGAGCCGGAGAAGCTTTGCAAACAGATCGAGCAGATAATCAAATTATTCCCGGAGCATCAAGTTGTGGTCAGCACCTCGCGTCGGACCCCTCCTGAAATCGAAGCGATGCTGTTAAAATTCGACTTTTTTAAAACCTGGCTCTATTCAGACGATCCGGCGAATCCGATTCCGGATTTTCTGGCCAGCTGCGATTATGTTTTCATTACCGCAGACTCAACCTCGATGATCAGTGAAGCGGTCAGTTTTGGTACGTCAGCGATCGAAATTCTCCCTCTGATTGCAACCGGACCGGCAGTGAAATTCTCCGCGCTGATTAAAGGGTTGGAACGTCGCGGCTGTCTGCATCGATTCGAGGGAACCGTCGAAGCGTGCCGCACCAAGATTGATCTTCTGGCCGAGCTCAAAAAGGGTTTGCAATGAAAATTGTTCAGCTTTTGCCGGAATTAAATGAGGGCGGGGTGGAACGTGGCGTCGTCGAGCTCAGCCGTGAACTGGTCAAACTCGGGCATGAGAGTATTGTGATCAGTAACGGCGGTAAACAGGCCAAGCAGATTGCTTTGGATGGCGGAAAACATATTCAGCTTGATCTCTGCAGCAAAAATCTGCTGACGGCACCGATTCGGATATTGAAATTACGCCGCTGCCTGCGGGAACTTAACCCGGATATCATTCACGCCCGCAGCCGGGTTCCGGCCTGGCTCGCCTGGCTTGCCAACAAAACCTTACGTATTGAGTTTGTGACCACGGTTCACGGCTTCAACAGCGTCAATCCCTACAGCCGGGTGATGACCTTCGGTGACCGGGTGATCTGTGTCAGCGGGGCGATCAAAACGTATATCCAGCAGCACTACGGCGTGCCGGACGATATTATTTATGTTATCCCGCGTGGGATCGATCTTGATACTTTTAACCCGGATAACCTCGATGACGAGTTCAAACAGTCGTTCAAAGCTGAATATAATCTTGCGGGGCGGTTTGTCGTCACTTCAGTCGGGCGTATTACCCAGTTGAAAGATTATGAGACATTGATCCGGGCGATTGATTCACTCCGCACAGAATTTCCCGAGATTCTAGGATTGATTGTCGGCGGGGTGCACGAAGATAAAATGAACTAT
Source organism: Desulfuromonadaceae bacterium (assembly GCA_019429445.1). Taxonomy (NCBI): domain Bacteria; kingdom Pseudomonadati; phylum Thermodesulfobacteriota; class Desulfuromonadia; order Desulfuromonadales; family Desulfuromonadaceae; species Desulfuromonadaceae bacterium. The sequence goes on along the minus strand of JAHYIW010000034.1, from coordinate 6,563 downwards.
TTTCAGTCACTGCAAAAGCTGATAAGTTCTCTGGGTCTGAAAGAGAACATTCTCTTTACCGGCAGTCAGGCGAAGGTTGCCGAGATCTATTCGCTAAGTGACGTGGTTGTCTCCAGCTCGAAAAAGCCGGAAAGTTTTGGCCGTTCGGCAGCCGAAGCGCTGGCAATGAATGTCCCGGTTGTGGCGACAGCCCACGGCGGCATGCTCGATATTGTCATTGAAGGGGAAACGGGACGCTTGTTTCAAACGGGGGATTCTGTCGGACTGGCCGATTGTATCATATCTCTTCGAGATCACAGACTATCCGGGCTGCGGGCGTTTGTTGAAGATAATTTCACCCTTGCCGGAATGGTAGCGCAGACATTGCAGGTTTATCTTGATCTTCAAAAAGAATACCAGGATGGCTGACCAGTCAAATTCGTAACAGGAGGTCGTTTGTGAATCCGCTGAAAATTTTACATGTTGCAAACAGAGCAGAACAACGTTTTTGGGGTGGCAGGTATTATGCGCTGCAATTTAAGATTAATAATGGTTTTGTCAGAAATGGTCATAATGTATACTGGTTCAGCGATAGAGATATTGCAAAAACTTCATCAATTATCCCCTCCAGGAGTTTTGGAAAGAGGAAATGCAATCTGAAACTTATTGAGGTTTGTAAAAACTTCAGACCAGATGTCATTGCTTTGTCGCATGCAGACATTATAAGTAGTCAAACAATAAAATATATTAAAGATACTCTTAAAGATGTCAGGGTATTTCAGTACAATATTGATGGTTTGTATACAAAAACAAATATTAGAAATATATTGAGCAAGCTTGATGTTGTCGATTACACGTTCATGACGACAGCTGGCGAAGCCTTAAAGCAGGTTTCGAGCGTAAACAGTCGCGCTTGCTTTATGCCGAACCCTGTTGATCCCAGTATCGATATCCATCGGAACTGGGAAAAAAAAGATTTCGTTTACGATCTTTTTTTTACGGCCGGATATTCAAAGTGGCTCGATCCGCAGAGCATGCGTGCTTATGCACTGAAGAATTTACCGCATGATCCCCCTGGCGCTCGGGTGTTTACGTCCACCGGGCTTTGGGGGGATGCGTTTGTTTCTGAAATCGGCCGGGCCAAGATGGCGCTTAATTTCAACCAGTTTCCGCCAGGGCAGACAGTTGGGCCCGGTGGCAATCTCTACATGGGGTCTTCCGATCGAATCAGCCTTTGTCTGGGTAATGGACTATTAGTTTTCACTGACCGTAAGAACAGTTTGGCTTCACTTTATGGAAAGGATGCGGTTGTTGAAGTTTCTGATTATGGAGACTTCAGGGAGGCGGTTGCATACTATCTTGCGAATGATGATGAACGTATAAAAATTGCGCGGCGCGGATATACTGTTGCCCATTCAGACTTCAATGAACGTTTGGTTGCACAGTACATGCTTGAGACATTATTCGGTTGTAGCTATTCTCGTGGCTATTGTTGGCCAACTGATAAATATTAGTTGTTAATACATTGTTTTAGATATTATTTGAATTTCTTGACGGTGCTAGCTTTTGTGGGGTTTATATGGCTTTTATAGTTGGTACATCAAGGTATCTTCCTGTTAAAAAAGTTGACAATAGTGATCTTGTCCAATTCCCAGAAAAATACAGAAAAATCATAGCTGAAAAAGCTGGTATTTTGTCACGTCGTCATGTTTCAAGTCAATGTACGTCCGACGTTGGTGCAAACGCAGTGCGGGCGATGCTTGAGAAAAATAATATTGCACCAGAGTCTATAGAATCCATTATTTGCGCAACTTCATCTCCAGATAGAATGCAGCCAGCAACTGCAACTAGAATTCAAGAACTTTGTGGATTGAAAAGTGCTTATGCTTTTGATCTTAACTCTGTATGTAGTGGTGCAATATTCGCTTTGAAAGTTGCCTCCGGTTTAATTTCAGACGGAGCAGCCAATGTATTGGTTGTCGCAGCTGAGGTTTACAGTAAAATTTTAAATCCTGCTCAATTAACTACTTTCCCATATTTCGGCGATGGATCAGGTTCGGCTTTATTATCAAAGTCTCATTCTGGTTATGAAGTCGTAGATTTTGTCCTCGGAAGCGATGGTAGTGGTGCCGATGTTATTCAGGTTCCCGCAGGTGGAACGATGTTGCCTTTTAACAAAGTTGAGGATGAGAAAGACTTATATTTTCAGATGGTTGGGCGGAAAGTGTTTGATTTTGCATGCGCTAAAGGAGCGGAAGTCGTAGATATCCTTTCTGAGAGAAACGGGATTGCTCCAGATGTAGTAATATCTCATCAAGCCAATATTAATGTTATCAAAGAGATCAGTTGTCGATCCATGGTCCCGATGAATAAATTTTATATTAATCTTGATCGATACGGGAATACGGCTGCCGCTTCTGTCCTGATAGCTTTAGATGAATATTTGGAGGGCAATAAATCAGCTGATAATATTTTCCTGGTTGCATTTGGTGGCGGATTATCTTGGGGTGGTTGTTTCCTTCGGAGAAGATGATAACTGTCATCTAGTTATAGGTATGGTGCTAGTATGGACGTTGTAGGTAAAAATATAAATTTACGAACTGTTACAACTGATGATGCTGAATTTATTCTCTCCTTGAGGAGCGATTCCGATAGGAATAAATTTATTTCAAAAGTTGATAATGATATCGATAAACAAATTAAGTTTATAATTGAATATAAAATTAGGGAATTGAGTAAAGAAGAATACTATTTTGTAATTGAAAGTAAAAATCAAGAATTGCTTGGTGTTGTGCGTATATATGACTTTGTTGATGACTCATTTTGCTGGGGTAGTTGGATTATAAAAAGCGGTAGTCCATCTTATGTAGCTATTGAGTCTGCACTGCTTATTTATGAGGTTTCATTTAACCACCTGATGTTTAATTCATCACATTTCGACGTGCGTAGAGAGAATACAAAAGTGCTCGATTTTCATAAAAGGCTTGGAGCAAAAATAGTTTCCAATGATCAATTGAATTATTATTTTAAATATGACAAATCAGACTATGAATTGATTAAATTAAAATATAGTAAATATTTACCCGATGTTGTTCTCGTAAATGATTGATTTTTTTGGTGGGTGTTATGTGTATTGATAAATGTACTGTGATTGATCTTCCTAAAATCTCGGATGTTAGAGGTAACCTGACTTTTATTGAAGGGAAGAATCATGTCCCCTTCGATATCAAGCGGGTTTATTACCTTTATGACGTCCCCGGCGGTGCGGAGCGTGGGGGGCATGCCCACAAGGGACTGCACCAGTTGATTGTTGCCATGTCCGGTAGCTTTGACGTCGTTTTGGATGATGGTTGTGCCAAGAAGCGGATTCATTTAAATCGCTCCTATCAGGGGCTCTATGTCTGTCCAATGATCTGGCGAGAGCTTGATAATTTTTCATCCGGTTCTGTTTGCATGGTCCTGGCTTCTAGTGTTTATGAAGAGTCCGATTATTATCGGGATTATAATCAATTTCTGGAGGCGGTTCTGAAATTTATATGAAAGTTCCCTTTTTAGAACTAACGGGACCTTGTGCCCAAATTCAATCTGAAATTAACGCCGCAATCCAAAAGGTCATAAACTCCGGGTGGTATATTCTCGGCCCTGAAGTTGAAGCTTTTGAGGCTGAGTTCGCAGACTACTGCGGCGTGTCGCACTGTGTCGGTGTCGGCAACGGTCTCGATGCCTTGCAATTAATTCTGCGCGCCATGGGTATCGGTCCCGGCGATGAGGTGATTGTTCCGGCACACACCTTTATTGCAACCTGGTTGGCCGTGACCCACGTCGGGGCAACACCGATCCCGGTCGATATCTCGCTCCAATCGTTTAACCTGGATTCCAGTTTAATCGAGGCAGCTATAACAACTCGCACAAAAGCGATCATGCCGGTTCATCTTTATGGTCGCCCTGCCCGCATGGATCTTATCTCAGAGATTGCAAAAAGGTATCGGCTGAAAGTTATTGAAGATGCGGCTCAGGCTCATGGTGCTCGCTTTCAAGGGCGCAAGGCGGGTTCTCTCGGCGATGCTGCCGCATTCAGTTTTTATCCGGGGAAAAATCTCGGTGCGATCGGCGATGGTGGCGCAATTACCACCAACGATCCGAAACTGGCAGAGCTTTTGCGCTCTTTGCGAAATTATGGATCTGACGAAAAATATGTGCATACTCATGCAGGTGTGAACAGTCGTCTTGATGAGATTCAGGCCGCTATTTTACGCGTGAAATTGCGGCAACTTGATCGGTGGAATCAACGAAGAAGAGAGATCTCCTCAATTTATAGTGCAAATATCTCAGAATCTGATCTGGTTTTACCCTCAAGCCATTTTGAAGAAGAATCTTCATGGCATCTTTATGTCGTTCGATCCTCTATACGGGATAGATTGTTAAATGATCTGCAGAAGAGCGGGGTGGGGGTTATGATTCATTATCCGGTCCCCCCTTATCGCCAGGATGCGTACAAATCCACGTCTAATCATTGTGATCAATTTGCCGTGACAGATGCAATCTGTGCAGAAATTTTAAGTTTGCCGATCGGACCACATTTAACTGATCGTCAGGTTGACCTAGTTGTCAATACCCTGAAAAACATTATCTGATGAAAGATGTCTCTGGTGATTGATCGTCACAACAATAGTTTAATACACGCCGGGCAATATAATATCGGCCATATTTGTACGCGTCAGCAGTGTGATGCGGGTCGGAGCGACAGGGTCGCAATGCGTTGGATCGCGCCTGCTCTTGATACGACTGATATTACTTTTCGGGAGCTTGAACAGCAAACAAACCGCTTTGCTAATGCAATCAGCGCACTCGGACTCGAGAAGGGGGATGTCCTTTTTACCTTCTTGCCGAAAATGCGGGAGCAGATTTTCGCTTTTCTCGGCAGTCTGAAGATGCAGTTGGTGACCGGCACCCTGTTCGCCAATTTTGGAGAAGAGGCGTTGCTTGATCGACTGGGTGACAGTCAGGCCAAGGCTATTGTTACCAAAAAGAGTTTCTTGAAAAAGTTAATGAGAATTCGCGACCGTTTGCCGGATTTGACAATAATTATTCTGGTTGATGATGAGAGTCGTACAGGAGAAGAGGGGCTCTACAGCTACCAGCGTCTGGTCGCTTCGGCCTCAGATACTTACGAGACACCGCTGACCAGTCGTGAGACTCCTTCAGTCCTGCACTACACATCCGGTTCGACCGGAAAGCCCAAAGGTGTTGTTCATGTGCACGGCAGTGTTCTTCACCAGTCCGCGACAACTCGTGATGTGCTTGGCCTTGTTGCTGACGATATTTACTGGTGCACGGCTGATCAAGGGTGGGTAACAGGCACCTCGTACGGTATTATCGGTCCGTGGAGCCTCGGTGTGACTCAGATTCATTTTGCCGGTGGATATGACCCCGAAAAGTGGTTGCAAGTTGTACAGGATAACGCAGTGACGGTCTGGTATTCGGCACCGACTGCCTTGCGGATGCTGATGCGCGAGGAGGATGCTCTTTATCGCAGATATAATCTCGATCGGCTCCGTTCTATCTTCAGCGTTGGGGAGCCTTTAAATCCTGAAGTCATAAATTGGGCACAGAGGGTGTTGCAGCGTGATATTTATGACACCTGGTTTCAGACCGAGACCGGCGGTATTATGATCAGTAATCGTCCCGACCTTAAAGTCTGTCCTGGTTCAATGGGGCAACCAGTCGCGGGGATAGAAGCAGCCATTCTGGATGACCGTGGAGTCCCTGTCCCATTTGGAGAGCAAGGCAACCTCTGCTTGAAGGTCGGCTGGCCGTCGATGTTTGTTACCTATATCAATAATGCTGAAATTTATGATCAAAAATTCAGGGAAGGTTACTACTACACTGGAGATACGGCCAGTTGTGATGACGACGGCTACTACTGGTTTATGGGGCGTAGCGATGATGTGATCAATACGGGCGGTCATCTGATCAGTCCGTTTGAGGTCGAAAGTGCTCTTCTGGAAATAGCAGAGATTGCCGAATCAGGGGTGGTCGGTGTTCCGGATGAGGTCCTGTTTGAAGCGGTCGTCGTCTTTGTGAGTCTGCATAAAGGGATTGAAGCCACAGACGAACTCGAAATGAAGATTCGCCTCTACCTGGCTAATCGTGTATCATCGATCGCCACGCCGAGACAGGTGCTGTTTTGTAACACAATTCCGAAGAACAAAAGCGGAAAAATCATGCGCCGGGTTTTAAGGGCGCGTTTTCTCGGACAGGATGAAGGTGACCTGTCGACACTGGAGGATTGAGATGGGCGTAAAAGAGTTACTGGAACCTGTTTTTCACGAAGTTTTTGATGATGATACGATTGAACTTCGAGCGGAGATGACGGCGGATGAGGTTGATGGCTGGGATTCTCTGTCGCATGTGAACCTGATTGTCGCTATTGAATCGAAGTTCAAGATCCGGTTTTCACAAAAAGAGCTGTTGACCTTCCGCACGGTTGGCGATCTTCTGAACAGCATTGCTGACAAAGCTCAGTTGTCCGTCTGATTCCCTCACATGTTGTTTAATTCTCTTAGTTACCTGGTCTTTCTGCC
>JAHYIW010000033.1 GCA_019429445.1 Desulfuromonadaceae bacterium | reverse complement strand
GGAAAAAATTGGACGAATTGCCGTCGGAATGGGTGGCCGAATTCAATCGGAATCAGTGGACGAATTGGATCGGAACGGGTGGACGATTTGCGTCGGAATCAGTGGCGGAATTGGCTCGGAATACGCAATTTGAATTGTCCCTCTTTTTTTCATCAATCATTCGGTGTTCCACAAACGGTAGGGGTAGCCGCGTCGATCAAGGGGTGCTGGGACAACTGACGGTGACGGCCAAGCGCTACACCTCTTACGTCAAGCCTGCCCACCCCCCGGCACAAGGAGCTTTATTATCTGACGAGGAAGATAATAAAATAAATTAATCGAAAAAACGTATTAATATCAAAGCAATACTCATTTGTTAATTATCTGATTCGAATTTTTGACCGGTACAATGCACGGCTGTGGTCAAGAGGTCTAAGAGCTCTGACTCTGGCATGCGAAAGGCGTGGTTTATTATTTATCACGCAGGATAATAAACTTTAAAATTCCTAAAAGATCAATAAAATCAAATATATGAGAAAACTTTTATTATCTTTTTGGTCATTGGATGGGGGTGAACAGGGACTCGGTAACGCTGCCCTGCTTGATCAGCCCCTGACCGCCTTCTTCGCCTCCCGCCAATGCCCCGGCACGACAATTCGCGCGGCAATGGACTGGGCCATCGAGCAAGCCCGTACCAAAAATCCCGTGATCAGCGGTTTTCATTCTTCTCTGGAACAGTCGGTGCTCAAAGTCTTGCTTACTGCCAAGGCACCGTGCGTGATCGTCTTAGCCCGCAAGTTTGACCAACAGCGCCTCTCTTCTGATTGGTTGTCTGGCATTCACAATGGAACCGTTGCAGTTGTCAGTATGGAGGACACCAAAAGACGTTTAACAGCCGAACTTGCAGCCAGACGCAATGACTGGATCGCGCGGCGTTCCGGACAGATCATTATCGCACCGAGTGCAGGCGGGCTTTTGCAGCAACAGAGTGAGCAATGGGGCACTTCAGGGCTTGATGTACACTTATTGTAATCGACAGATTTTTCTCCTCATTACCCCCCCCGCAGGTCTGCTTCTAATGGCTCCAACCGAAACTGTTCAAGCGCTTCAATCCATGCTATACAGGGACAACAGGAACCGACACCCGGTTGGTTCCGCTCAACGAACGGGTGCACTCATGGAAAACCTCGCCAATTTTCTCTTTGAAGTCGGGATGCTCAAACGCACCCCGCGTAGTGGTTTTCAATTTCTCGGCTCGGGAGATGAATCGGTGGCGGAGCATTCGTTTCGCACCGCGATGACCGGCTACTGTCTGGCCTCGCAGGTTGCGGGGGTCAATCAGGACCGGGTGTTGAAACTCTGTCTTTTTCACGACCTGCCCGAGGCGCGCACCGGCGATCTGAACTATGTGAACAAAAAATATGTCAGCGTCGATGAAGCGCTGGCGGTTGATGATCTGGCTAAAACCATCCCGTTCGGGGACGAGTACCGGGCGCTGCTGGCCGAGTTTACGGCGAATGAGACGCTTGAAGCGCGGGTGGCGCACGATGCTGATCAACTCGAAATGATTCTGGCGCTCAAGGAATATTACGATCTCGGCAACCGCAATGCGGCGGAATGGTATCCTTTTTCGGTCAAACGGCTGCAAACCGAGGCCGCCAAGGAGCTGGCGGAACGGATCTGGTCGACCGATTCGAGCCGCTGGTGGTTCGCAAACGAGCCCGCCGAGTGGTGGGTCAACGGGCGGGTTGACGGCGCGGACAAGAAGTGATAGAACTACGCGTTCTTAAGACGTTTTTAGCGAGGAAACAGCATGCTTGACGGCAAATATCTACGTGACAATCTGGAGACAGTGAGCCAGTCGCTGGCGACCCGCGGCACCACCCCCGACCTGGCGACTTTTAACGGCCTGGACCAGCGCCGCCGCGACCTGCTCAACGCAGCGGAAGCGCTCAAGGCTGAACGCAATACGGTCTCGGCGCTGATCGGCAAGACCAAGGACAAGAGCCAGGTGCAGGGCGAGATCGTGCGCATGAAAGAGGTCTCGAATCGCATCAAGGAACTTGACGAGGAGCTGCGGAGTGTCGAGGGCGACTTGCGTGATTTCTTGCTGACCCTGCCGAATCTGCCGCACGCCGCATGTCCGCTCGGAACCTCCGAAGAGGACAACGTTGAAGTCTCCACCTGGGGGACGCCAACCACATTCGAGTTCAAACCACTCAACCATTGGGATCTCGGGGAGCAGCTCGACATCCTCGATTTCGAGCGCGGCGTCAAGATTGCCGGTGCCCGCTTCACCCTCTACAAGGGGCTCGGTGCGCGACTCGAACGGGCGTTGATCAACTTCATGCTTGATCTGCACACCGACCGCCACGGCTACATCGAAACCCTGCCGCCCTTTCTGGTCAATCGCGAATCGATGACCGGAACCGGACAGTTGCCGAAGTTTGAAGACGACCTGTTTCACACCGACGACATCGATTTCTTCCTCATCCCCACCGCCGAGGTGCCGGTGACCAACATTCACCGCGATGAAATCCTGACCGAGAGCGAATTGCCGCTGTGTTACACCGCCTACACCCCCTGTTTTCGCAAGGAAGCCGGTTCCCACGGCCGTGACACCCGTGGCCTGATTCGCCAGCACCAGTTCAACAAGGTCGAGCTGGTCAAGTTTGTTCGCCCCGAAGAATCGGACGCCGAGCTGCAAAAGCTGCTGAAAAATGCCGAAACCGTTCTGCAACTGCTCAACCTGCCGTACCGGGTCGTTGATCTGTGCAGCGGCGATATCGGCTTCTCGGCTGCCCGCACCTTTGATATTGAGGTCTGGCTGCCGGGGCAGCAAGTTTACCGTGAAATCTCCTCCTGTTCCACCTTCGGGGATTTCCAGGCCCGTCGCGCCAACATCCGCTTCCGCCGTGAAGCGGGCGGCAAGCCGGAGTTTGTCCACACCCTCAACGGCTCGGGGCTGGCGGTGGGACGGACACTGGTGGCGGTTCTGGAAAACTGCCAGCAGGCCGACGGTTCGGTACTGATCCCCGAGGTGTTGCGCCCCTACCTGGGCGGAGTGGAAAAAATTGGCTAGGGCGGGACGAGAAAGCAGTTGAGTTTGTCGCTGAAATCGAGTATCTTCACGCCTCAATCGAGGGGAATGACAGCATAATAAATCTCCGGAGGAGTGGCCGAGTGGCTTAAGGCGGCGGTCTTGAAAACCGTTGAACGAAAGTTCCGTGGGTTCGAATCCTACCTCCTCCGCCAGTTTAAAACTTGTCTGTCAGCAGCGATTATGCTATATCAAAAATCCGTTGTTGCAGAACAGGGATGTATTACGGAGAGGTGGCCGAGCGGCTGAAGGCGGCACCCTGCTAAGGTGTTGTACGGGCAACTGTACCGAGGGTTCGAATCCCTCCCTCTCCGCCATTTACACCACAGTCAACTTTGATGGTTGACATGAGATACAAGTTGGGCCATAATCCGCCATCTTTGCGCCACTAGCTCAGCTGGATAGAGCGTCTGACTACGGATCAGAAGGCCGGGAGTTCGAATCTCTCGTGGCGCGCCATTAAAATCAAGGACTTAGCTCGATAATGAGCTAAGTCCTTTGTTGTTTTCAGCGCCGGAGTGTCGGTGGCGGTTCCGATAACTTCTATCCGATATGGGTGCCGATATCGCCGCGCTGGAAGAAAAATTCGCCAAGGCCCGGCAGTTTGATGAAAGAACTGCTCACCGGGAGGATACGGTTGATATGAAGGGACAACACAGAAAACTGAATTAGTCGGTTGCGTTATTTTAGTTTTTGTCTATTATCTAAAATAATCAGCGTGGATATTCTATTTCCATAGGGGGTGCGGACGACATGAAGAACTTTCAGGCTGGTCAGTATGTCAAGCAGGGTTATTACCAAAGCTTTCAACCCAGCCTTATCAACCGGCCCTGGCTACTGAACGACGTGGCGTTGATTCAGCTTCTTGGACAGGCGGATCGCGAGCTGGGGCGGCTGGATATGTACTCGGAATATATCCCCAATCTTGAACTGTTCATCAAAATGCACGTGCTGAAGGAGGCAACCCAGTCCAGCAAGATTGAAGGCACGCAGACCAACATGGAGGAGGCGCTCCTGGAAAAGGAGGATGTTGCTCTGGATAAGCGCGATGATTGGGAAGAAGTGCAGCATTACGTTGCCGCGATGAACAAGGCAATCGAACGGTTGCAGGCTCTGCCATTTTCGGCTCGTCTGATTAAGGAAACACATGAAACCCTGCTGCAGGGGGTGCGCGGCGAGCACAAACTGCCGGGGGAGTTCAGAAAAATCCAGAATTGGATCGGTGGCGCGACCATTGACGATGCGGTTTTTGTTCCGCCCGTTTACACATCTGTCGACGAGCTGATCGGCGACATTGAACTGTTTGTCCATAACCAGGAGCTACATTACCCGGAGTTGTTGAAAATTGCGCTGGTGCATTACCAATTTGAAACAATTCATCCGTTTCTGGATGGCAACGGCAGGGTTGGAAGACTGATGATTACCCTGTATCTGGTCAGTAAAGGAATATTGAAACAGCCGGTCCTCTATCTTTCAGATTTTTTCGAACGCAATCGAACCCTGTACTATGACAATCTGATGCGAGTAAGGGAGAAAAACGACCTTCTGCGCTGGTATAAATTCTTCCTGGTGGGCGTTATCGAGACGGCCAAAAACAGTATCAAGACCTTTGACAATATTCTGAAACTCCAGAAGCAGGTTGAAGCACAGATCCAGGCCCTTGGCAGCCGAGCCGCCAATGCCCAGAAAATCCTTTACTACCTTTATCAAAAGCCATTGGTAGATGCCGCCAAGGTTGGCGAGGTCGCGGCAATATCTCCAGCGTCGGCGTACAAGTTGATTGCCGATCTGGAACGATTCGGTATCCTGAAAGAGATTACTGGCGGCAAACGCGGAAAGCATTACGTATTCGACAGTTATCTGGACCTGTTCAGATAACAGAAAGGCGTTATTTATGCCTTCAATAACTATCATTCATAACTATCGGCCAACCTGAGCACCACGCAGCGCCGCGTCATCACTCTATTTTGTGACGCGTGAACATTCTGAGAACAGTATACGCAACCGTCGCATTTCAATTCTATAAACTGTCCACAGAATCCCCTTTCTGCTGTAGGAGCGGCTTTCAGCCGCGAAAACTTTGCTTGACATTGTCAGGTATTCGCGGCTGGGAAGCCGCTCCCACAGGGCAAGGCAAAGGTCGAATCAGAGTCCGTCCATCAACTCCCGCCGCTTGGGCGAGAAGCGAATCGCCATGATCCGCACCCCCATCAGGGCGACGACCAGCGCGATGGCCAGGGCGACCCGCTCGACCTCAACCTCGCGGTACCAGAAGCCCATAATCTCGGTGATGACCACGACCAGGACGGTGTCGATGATGTAGGTGACCTTGACACGCCCTTCGCTGAAGTAGGCCTTGACCGTGCGGAACAATTCCAGCACCGCCAGCACCATGAGCACGTTGACGACCAGTTCTTTCAGCGCCTCGTGCAGCCCCGCTTCGTGGGACATTCGGCTGATGGCCGCGATCAGGTCAATCGCCGTAAGTCCGACGCCAAGGGCGATGCCCGCCAGCAGAACCAGCAGCAGAATACTGAGAATAGTTTGACAAATGGTTTCAAAGCAGATGCCGGTGGCATCCTTGATCGTGTCGCGGTACATGTGGCCACCCCTTTGTTTCTGTGTTGCGATAAAAGATATGTTCCAAGCCAGAAGGGTGACAGACAATTGTTGGCGGGGGATGTGGTTTGGGTGAGCTTCCGGTAAAATCAATCAGTTTTGCCGGTGACGACGTAACGCTTGGCTGAGGCTGTTGTCGAAATCGGGATCGAAACGGGATCGGGAGGATCAAACGATTTACGGCAATGGCAAGAGCGATTTCGATTGTTTCGCGACAGTATTAACATAATTTGGTACTATTCCCGAAAAAGCCCGGCACCACATAATGAACCGACACCCTCCTGGAGCTGCAGTGAGCTGTTCTGGCCGCAACGTCACGCAAGTAGTTATCCTGCTCTGCCTCCTGAGGCTCATTGCCGCACCGCCTCTGGCAGCCGAGGATAACACCGGTGCCGGAATCCTGCACATGCGTTCCCAATCCCCCCTGCAGAGCCTACGCATGGTTATTCCCTCGGTTGCCGCCGGTTCGGTCACGCCGGGCTGGGGGACATTTCTGCTCGCCACCTGGTCAAACATCTGGGCCGAGGAAGAAAGTTACTATCTCGATTACGAGTTGCTCGATATCCGCATGACAGTCGGCTACGGCCTGAACGACCGCCTGGCACTCGCCCTGGCGTACGACCACCGCAGCTACTTTGGCGGCCAGATGGACAGCTTTATTCAAGGCTTTCACGATGCCCTGTCGATCCACCAGAACGGTCGCGACCAGGCATCGAAAGGGCAGAGCCGGATCGGTCGCATCGGCCTGACCGTCGAGGAAAACAGTGCGGACACTTTCAACAACAGCGGTGCCACACTGTTGCTCAGCTACGAACTGACCCGCAGCAACGGCCTGCTCCCGGCGGTGAATCTCTCAACCTCGGTACGCTACGGTTTCGAAACCGCTGGCGGCTTTACCGATGACCACCCGATCGATTACGGTTTTTCACTGGGGCTCGGCAAACGTCTGACCCCGAAGTGGTATCTGCATCTTATCGGTTCCTACTCACACTACGACCAGACCCGGTTGAACGATCTCTGGCCGGGCACATACGTCGTCCTTGAAAATCACCAGTTCAACGGCCTGATTGCCTGCGGCTACGACTACTCGGAGCGGCTGACGCTCCTGATCCAGTACATGCAATGTGAGTCGGCAGTTGAAAACATCAAGGGGCTGGATGAGACCTCCCACGAGGTTCATCTCGGGCTCAAATATCGAACTGTGACGCTCGGTCAAATAGAGTTCGGGATCATTGAAAACGCCATAAGTTTCGACAACAGTCGCGATTTCGGTTTGCACTTCGGCTGGGGATATTTTTTCTGATTTCGCGCCGCGGTCGTACTTTAGTGACAGTTCATGGGGAAATTACGGGAGATCAGCACACCCTCAATAGGGTCAAGTCTCAACTTCTGACGGATCCTTAATATTTTTGTCAAGAGTTGAGACCCCTCATGACCCTTCCCGGATAGCCGACGCATGACGCGGGGCCGGTGTGGTTCGCTACGCCTTCACCGTACGACTCTTTTATTCGCTACACCTCGCCGGTTTTGACCGGCGCTTTCGGACGTTGGTTGTCAGCTCATTGACGCGATCCGTTCGCGGCTGGGAAGCCGCTCCCACAGAATGAGCTAAACAGTGGGCAAAATGATTGAAAAAGTACTTCCCTCTCCGACGCTACTCTGCGCCTCAACGCTGCCGCCATGAATCTGCGCGATGTGCTTGACGATCGCCAGGCCGAGGCCGGTGCCGCCGAGGGCGCGGCTGCGGGCGGGGTCGACGCGGTAGAAGCGTTCGAAGAGGCGCGGCAGGTGTTCGTTGGGAATGCCACAGCCGAAATCCTCGACCGTGATCACGAGCTGCTCCGCTGACCGCTCGGCTGACAGAATGATGCGTCCCCCTGCCGGGCTGTACTTGATCGCGTTACCGAGCAGGTTCGCGACGGCCTGCTCCAGCATCAACGGGGCGCAGTTGACCTTGAGGCGGGGATCGCACTGCACAACGGCGACCAGGTCTTTCTCGCGCAGTTCGACTGAACGCGCCGTGACGACGCTCTCAAAGATCGTCGGTAGCAGCACCGGCTGTAGCGCGATGGCCGAGCGTTCCTGCTCCTCTTCGAGGCGTGACAGGTCGAGTAGATCGTTAAAAATATCGTTCAGCCGGTCGGACTGGCGGAGGATGACGTCAATCGCCTTTTCATGCGTCTCCGGATCGTTATGACGCAGCGTCTCCGCCCAGCCACGAATCGCGGTGATCGGCGTCTTCAGTTCGTGGGAGACATTGGCGACAAAATCGCGGCGCAGGTTTTCCAGCCGCCGCAGGCGGGTGACATCACTGATGACAATCAGCGCCCCGATCCGTTCGTTGCGGGAGTTTTTCAGGGCGGTGCCACGCGTCTGAAGATGCCGTTCGACGCCGTCAACCAGCAGCGTCAGGTCGCGTTCCAGCGGTTCTTCGGCGGCCAGGGTTTCACGGATAAACTGTTGCAGGGTCGCCTTGCGCAACACCTCCTGCACCGGGCGGTTGATGGCCGAGTGCTGTTGCACACCAAACAGATGGGCGGCGGCGGAATTGAGGCGCAGGATATGTTCGTCACGGTCGACCGCGATCACCGCTTCAATCATGCTGGAGAGAACCGCGTCGAGTTCGTTGCGTTGATTTTTGATCGACTGGAAACGCTGTTCAAGCTGCCCGGCCATATTGTTCAACGCCCCGCTGAGGGCGGTAAGCTCGACAACGCCACTGCTGAGTGTGAGGTGGGTATCGAATGCGCCGAGGGCGAAGCGTTCGGCGCCGCGCCGCATGCTTTCCAGCGGTTGGCTGATACGGCGGGCCAGCCACAGACTGAAGAGCGCGGCAATAATCGCAATCCCCCCGCTGGCAACGATAATTTTTCGATGGGCTGCGGCGCGGGCCTCCTCAATGGTGGCGATTGACAGCGCGGTGCGGACACTGCCGGTAATCTTCTTGCCGCTGAAGACCGGCACCGCCACGTACATCAGGGTCTGCTGCAAAGTCTGGCTGAAGCGGGTCGAGACCCCGGTGACGCCGCTCAGGGCGGCGGTGATCTCCGGTCGCCCGGCATGATTGTCCATCCGGTAAATGAGCTCTTCGGAGTCCGCAATCACCTTGCCGTCGGGAAGGATCAGGGTAATGCGGGTGCCGGTCAGCTCACCGAGATGCTTGCTGAGCAGATCAAGTTCGGTGGAATTTTTTGCGTCCAGTTTTCCGGTCACGCGATCGACAACCAGATGTGCCTGAACGATCAGGTTTTGCCGGATCTGAGTGACATGAAAATCGTGCAGCGTGCCCGAAATATACCAGGTGACGGTGATGATCGCAGCGAGTATCAGGAGCAAAAACGTGCCATAGAGATGCCAGAGGAGGCGTTGCGGTTTCATCATGAGTCACTGAAGCGGTAACCGATGCCGCGTACCGTTTCTATAACGCGACCACGTTTAGCAAGCTTTTTGCGCAGTCCGACGACCAGCACATCGACCGAACGATCAGTGACCGGGTAATCCTGGCCATGCACCGCGTCGACGATCTGGCTGCGGGTGAAGACCCAGCCGGGGCGGCGGGCCAGAAAATGGAGGAGCTTGAATTCGGAGAAGGTCAGCTCGGTCGGCGTGCCGTCGATCAGCACCTCATTGCGGCCGGGGTGGATGAGCAGACCACCGAGTTTCAGGGGCTTTTCCTCCCCCCCTTCGACCGTGCGTCCGACACGCCGCAGCACCGACTTGATCCGGGCGAGGAGCACGTGTGAACCGAACGGCTTGGTCATGTAGTCATCGGCCCCCACTTCGAGGCCGCGGATGATATCGGCTTCTTCCCCCTTGGCGGTGAGCATGATAATCGGGACATCAGCAGTCTCCGGCGCTGTGCGCAGACGGCGACAGACTTCGATGCCGTCGATCCCCGGCAGCATCAGGTCGAGGAGGATCAGATCGGGGCGCTGGTTCCGCGCGGCGGCGAGGCCTTCCTCGCCGGTCATGGTGCCGGTCGGCTGGTACCCCTCTCGCGTCAGATTGTAGTGGATCAGGGCGAGAATATCCTCCTCGTCTTCAATAATGAGGATTTTGCGTGCTTTCATCAATGGGTCTCCCGGTCACGGAACCGTTTGCGTCGTTGGTGACGGCGGCGTCAGGCAATTGTGTGGCGGACGATTGTCCCTTCGTTGAGATAGATAACATCCTCGGCGATATTGGTGGCCAGATCAGCGATCCGCTCCAAGTGGCGTGACACCGTCAGATAATTGAGGATCGTGTCGATCTTTTCCGGGTTGCCGCGCACATAACTGGTAAAAAGCTTGTAGTTGCGCCCATGCAGGGCATCGACTTCGTCATCCAGCCGCAGGACGGTGTTGGCCAGTTCCAGATCGGAATCGACCAGCGCGTCAAGGGCCTTGCCGAGCATCGCGATGACCCGTTTCGCCATGTCGGCGAGGACCAGGGGGGACTCGATCGGGGCGGCTTTTGCCACCGCCACCGCCCGCTCGGAGATGTTGACCGCTTGATCGGCGATGCGCTCCAGATTGTTGTTAATCTTCAGGATCGCCACAATGGTGCGCAGATCGTTGGCCACCGGCTGGTGCAGGGCGAGAATCTTCAGGCATTCTTCTTCGAGTTCAACTTCCATACGATTGATCGTATCGTCGGCGGCAATCAATCTATTTGCCAGCACTACATCCCGCTCGGTCAGCGCCTTGAACGAAAGCTGCACACTTTCTTCGACCAGCGCGGTCAGCGTCAGGAGCTGTTTTTGCAAAGCGGCCAATTCTTTGTGTAAAAAACTTGTCATCGCACTAACTCCTCAGCCGAAACGGCCAGTGATGTAATCTTCAGTCTGCTTATTCTTTGGTTTCATGAACATTTTATCGGTCTGTCCGAATTCAACCAGAAACCCTTCATAAAGGAAAGCGGTAAAATCGGAAACCCGTGCCGCCTGCTGCATATTGTGGGTGACGATAATGATAGTGAATTCCTCGCGCAGCTCACCGATCAGCTCTTCGACCCGCGCGGTCGACTTGGGGTCAAGGGCGCTGCACGGCTCATCCATCAGGATCACCTCGGGGTTGACCGCGATCGCCCGGGCGATGCAGAGGCGCTGCATCTGGCCGCCGGAGAGGCTGAGTGCCGAGTTGTGGAGACGGTCCTTGACCTCATCCCACAGCGCCGCCCCATTGAGGCTGCGTTCGACTGCTTCATCCAGCACCGCCTTGTCTTTCACCCCGGCAATGCGCAAGCCGTAAATGACATTCTCATAGATCGATTTCGGAAATGGATTCGACTTCTGGAAGACCATCCCGACCCGGCGGCGCAGTTCGATGACATCGGTGGTCGACGCGTAGATATCGTCACCATTAAGGGTGATCCTGCCGCGCACGTCGATGTTGTCGATCAGGTCGTTCATGCGATTGAAACAGCGCAACAGAGTCGACTTGCCGCAGCCGGAGGGACCGATAAGGGCCGTCACCTGTTTGCGCGGAAAGTTGAGGTTGATCCCGTGGAGGGCCTGGGTCGGACCGTAGAAGAAGTCAACATTTTCGACCGCGATGATCGGTGCGACGGTGGGTTGTGGTGCGGTGGTTGGCATATTAATCATCCTCTATTCAGAAGGTGCTGAAAGTATAGCGTTTTTTCATCCGGTTACGAAGCCATATTGCAAGGCTGCTCAGCGCCAGGACGATCAGCACCAGCAACAGGGTGGTGACGAAGACCATCGGTTTGGCGGCTTCGACGTTCGGTGACTGGAAGCCGATATCGAAGATATGAAAACCAAGGTGCATGAATTTCCGGTCGAGGTGGAAGAACGGAAAATTGCCGTCGATCGGCAGCGCCGGAGCCAGCTTGACCACGCCGGTGATCATCAACGGCGCGACTTCACCGGCGGCGCGGGCCATCGCCAGGATCAGCCCGGTCATGATGCCGGGGGAGGCCATCGGCAGCAAAATCCGCAGCAGGGTCTGAAATTTGGTCGCGCCAAGGGCCAGCGAACCTTCGCGGAATTCGCGCGGGATCGCGCCGAGAGCTTCTTCGGTGGCGACAATGACGACTGGCACGGTGAGCAGCGCCAGGGTCAGGCTGGCCCAGAGGATGCCGCCGGTGCCGAAGGTCGGGGTCGGGAGCTGTTCAGGGAAAAACAGTTTGTCGATGTTACTGCCGATACCGTAGACGAAGAAGCCAAGACCGAAAATACCGTAGACGATCGAGGGAATTCCGGCCAGGTTGTTGACGGCGATGCGCACCACCCGCACGATGAACCCTTCTCTGGCGTACTCGCGCAGGTAGATCGCGGCGATGACGCCGAGGGGAAAACTGAAGAGACTCATGGTGAAGATCAGCATGATGGTGCCGAAGATCGCCGGGAAAAGGCCGCCCTCGGTGTTCGATTCGCGCGGCTCACCAACGATCAGTTCCTTGAGCTTGGCGGCGTAGAAGAAGACCTGCTGGTGCCAGGCCAGTTGATTGGGCCGGTAGGCCTGAACGATGTCGGCCAGCACGATGTTCCTGGTGCGTCCGTTGGCGTCGCTGAAGGTCGACTGGTACTGGCGCAGGTTCGTCTGCGCCTTACGCTGCTGTTCAACCAACTGTTCAAAATCGGCCTTGAGGCGCTCCTGCTCGTAGAGCAGCTCCTGATAGGAAGAGGAACGCGGGTCGACCCCTTGATACTCGGCCTTGAGCTGGTCACGGCGGAGCTGTTCAAGGCGATAACTGGCGGTGGAGAGTTGCTGATCGGTAGCGTGCCCGGCGGCTTTCATGGCGCTGACCTGATCGAGCGCCGCGCTCAGTTGTGCATACGGGGCGGCTCCGGCGGGGAGTTCCAGCCCGCTGGCGTAGACAGAGTCGAGGAAACCGAAAAAGTCGCCGTTCTCCTCCCGTTCGAGGACGATGGCGGTAGCGGGATGGTCGGCACGGAGGATCTCGGTTTCGTCGATCCAGCGGAAATCGAGGCCGTAAAGATCACGGTTGGCGATCTTGTACTGCCGCCGCAACCCCTCGCCGCGATGGACCGGTTCACTTTGAATCAGCTCGCCAAGGAGTTTGCTGCCGTCTTTCAGTTCCAGTTGTTGCAGCTTCCCCGGCCAGAAGACGCCGAGACCGTTGACCATGATCACGGCGATCAGGGTAACGGCGATCAGCAAGGTGACGCTCAGCGCAGCGCCGGTTGCCCACACCCACGGTTCGCCGATTTTCCAGTAGTTTCTTCTCATAGCCTAAAACCGTCCGTATTTTTTGCGCAGCCGTTGGCGGATCACCTCGGCCACGGTATTGACCACAAAGGTCATCAGAAACAGGATCACCGCCGACAGAAAGAGGGTGCGATAGAGGGTGCCGCCGAACGGCGCTTCGGGGATTTCCACGGCAATATTCGAGGAGAGCGGGCGCATGCCATTGAAGATACTTAACTCGATGATCGCCGTGTTCCCCGTCGCCATCAGCACAATCATCGTTTCCCCGACCGCACGACCGAAGCCGATCATGGTCCCGGCGAAGATGCCGGGGCTGGCGGAAGGGAGGATCACCCGCCAGACCGTCTGCCAGCGGCTCGCGCCGCAGGCAAGGGAGGCGGCCTTCAGCGCTGGCGGGACGTTGGAGAGTGAATCCTCGGCGATGGTGAAGATGATCGGAATGACCGCAAACCCCATCCCGAAGGCGATGACGAGACAGTTGCGCGGATCGTAGCGGGTGCCCATTTCCTGAAACAGCCACTGCCGCAGGTCACCGGCGAAGAGGAGCTTCTCGGCGAGCGGCCCGAGGGTCGCTGCCGCCGCGAAGGTGAGGAGCAGCACCGGTACAATGGCCAGAAATTCGAAACCGTTTTCGATCTGTTTGAGCGGTTTGTGCTGGCGCAACTGCTGCCAGACGATGATGGCGATCATCAGCCCGGCAGGGATAAAAATGAACGACAGAAAGACCGCCCCGAGCGAACTTTCGATCAGCGGCGCCAGCCACAGGGCGGCGAGGAAACCGATGATCACGGTCGGAATCGCCGCCATGATTTCAATCGCCGGTTTGATCGTCTGGCGCAGCCGCGGGCGACAGAACTGACTGGTGTAAATCGCCCCGCAGAGCGCCAGCGGAATGGCGAAAATCATGGCGTAGAAGGTGCCCTTGAGCGTACCGAAGATCAGCGGCGTCAGACTCAATTTCGGCTCAAAATCGTCACTCGCCGAGGACGACTGCCAGGCATATTCGGGGGCGTCGTACCCCTCGTACCAGACCTTGCCGAAGAGGGTTTTCCAGCTCACTTCAGGGTGCGGATTGTCAAGCTTCCAGACCCAGGTGGTGCTGTTTGCGGTGAGCCCAACGACGCCGTCACCGCGGGTGTTGATGGCATAGTGGGTCAGCGGGGCGCGCTCGCCGAAGCTGAGCAGGTGGCGTTCGCTGGTCATGTGGTCGAGGTTCAACACGCCGTTGCGCCCCAGAGTAAGGAGCGACTTGTCGCGCAGCGAGGGTTGGATGTCGGTGATCGCGTTCGCGTGCGGGGTCAGATCATGAATCCGCCTGAGCACCTTGCGGGCGCTGTTTTTGGCGATGCGCACCGGAAACCAGGTGCTGACCTCGCCCTGTGCGTCCCCCACCGCCAGACTGTAGTCACCGAAAACCAGCCCCAGCGCGGTGATCGGACGCTGATCGTCAAAGGCAGTCAACGCGTCGCGCAGGACCGCTTCGCCGGGCTCTTCCAGCGACCAGCGCAGCAGTGTCCCGGTCGCGGTGCCGGCGTACAGTTCCGTGCCTTGCCGGTTGATGGTCAGGGCGGTGATCTGCTGCTCGGCGGTGTCGAGGGTTTCGCTGAAGTGCTCTGCTTCGACCTCGCCGAGAAAGTTTTCATTTACGGCGAGCTGCGTTACCACCAGCTGGCCGTCCGCCAGCAGGTCGATACGGGTGCGGCGGCCGTCTTCACCGAGTCGTCCCAGGGAACGTAGCGGCAGGCCAAATTCGCCGGGGGGGAATGTCGTTTCGCGGGTGACGCGGTGCACAATCGAACGTTGATTTTCGTTGGCCTCGTCAAAGAACGCTTGAAAAATAACCTTTTCGAGCGTCAGCGTGCCGTCCTGCCAGAGCAGCCCGAACTGCATCTGGCCATAGCGATCGATTGCAAGCAGCTTTGAATCGGGAGCGGGCTGCGGTGCCGGGTATTGGTCAGTCCCTTTGCCGTGACGAACTTCAAAAAAATTGAAGACCCCACCACGATCGATGAAAAATCCGGATTCAAGATAATCGTCAACGCCGAGCGCCAGCACCTCTTGCTGTGGCTGTTGCGGCAGGGGAAAGCTGGCGACGATGTCGGCGCGAGGAGATTGAAAGAGAGGGAGCGCCGTGCCGGCGATCAGGGCGAGGATGAAGACGACACAGAAGATAACCAGGACGCCGCCGCAGGAGATGACCACTTTGGCGAGGGTGTCGGTGCGTTTGGCGCGGCGGCTGAAGTTCTTATTCATGAAGCAGATCCCGGTTTTGACAACGGCAGATTCCGTCGCCCTGACTGGTGACGACGGAATCTGCGTTTGTGCCAATGATCAGCGGCAAGCTCACCGCATCCACTCAGTCAAGCAACGCACGTTGCTTGGCGGCAACGGCTGCGGTCAACGGCAGGTAGCCGTCTTTAACAACGATCTCCTGTCCTTCTTTGGAGAGGACGAAGGTCAGGAACTCCTTGACCAGCTTCGGCAGCGGCTTGTTCGGCTCTTTGGCAACGTAGATATAGAGCAGACGCCCCAGCGGGTAGTTGCCGCTCAACACGTTCTCGTAGGTCGGTGCATAGGCTTCTCCGCCCCCTTTTGACAGGGCGATGGCCTTGACCCCCGAGGTCTTGTAACCGATCCCGGAGTAGCCGATGCCGCTGAGGTCTTCGGTGACACCGAGGACGACCGACGCAGAACCTGGCTGCTCTTTCACGGTATCTTTGTAATCGCCCTTGAAGAGGGCTTTTTCTTTAAAGTAGCCGTAGGTGCCGGAAGCGCTGTTGCGGCCGTAGAGGCTGATCGGCTTGCGTGCCCATTCACCCTTCAGCCCCGCTTGCCCCCAGGCTGAAATATCCGCGGCAGCGCCCCCTTTACGGGTTTTGGAAAAGATCGCGTCAACATCTTTCAGATCAAGGGTGTCGAGCGGGTTGTCCTTGTTGACGTAGATGGCGAGGGAGTCGAGCGCCACCCCGATCAGGGTCGGCTTAAAACCGTACCTGGCTTCAAACGCCTCGACTTCCTTGTTCTTCA
This sequence comes from Desulfuromonadaceae bacterium, assembly GCA_019429445.1. Lineage (NCBI taxonomy): Bacteria > Pseudomonadati > Thermodesulfobacteriota > Desulfuromonadia > Desulfuromonadales > Desulfuromonadaceae > Desulfuromonadaceae bacterium. The sequence continues at coordinate 10,176 of JAHYIW010000033.1, read as the reverse complement.
TTTTCCGTGACATGGGACCCAGCTGTGAGGTGCCCTCGATCAGCGCGGGAGGGGCGGTGCTGGAGCCCTTGCCTTCGATCTGGATATTGACGTTGGGGTATTTCTTGCGGAACGACTCGGCCCAGAAGGTCATCAGGTTGTTGAGGGTGTCGGAACCGACACTGCCGAGATTCCCGGCGACGCCCTGAACTTTGACGTAATCGCTCAAATTGACATCGACCTTGATCTGCACGGCAAAGCTGGCGCTCGCCATCATGGCGACGACGGTGATACTGAAAATGCTCATCAGGATCAGTTTTTTGCTGGTATTGAACATCTGTTTTCTCCTTTTGCGTGTGCTTGTCTTCTCACCGGGGTGATCCGGCGACACGGTTGTTGTTTGCAGTGGTGCCAGTATTGACCGCCTTTGTTAGCCCCCGGTTAGAGCGGTGTGAGAAGTTGATAAAAACAGGCTGGTTGAAAAGTTTAGCATTTATTTATGACGTTTTTTTCTACGCCGTTATAAAAATAATCGTCAATTGTGAGGGTTGTGTTAGCGCCGGGCTAGTAATCAGTGAGGGGGGCGCTTGCCCGTCGATTTGACCTGACGTCTTCGATGTGTTCGGGCGAAGCACAGGGTCAGGTCTCAACTCTTGACAAAAGCATGACGACTCAGTCAGCAGTTGCCGGGCTGTTGCCCAAATCAAGTCTGCTTTTTGCCGGAAGCTGGATAACCTTGGGAATATTCGCGGTCGGACTCTTTGTTGTGACCCTTTTGATCAAACCGGCGCTGATTATTGAAGAACGTTATCAGGAGCATCTCGGTCGCGAAGAATAAATATCTTCAGCGCAACCGCCACTGACAAGGCGGCTGCGCGCGATGTTTCTCCGCTAAATCAGTCCCTTTACGTTGAATCCAGAATGTCGGTGTCGCCCTGTTGCCTGGACGGTTATTACAATTCAATTTGCATCCCCCGTCCAAATCCGCAATAATGCTCGCTTGAGGCAAGAACAAAAGGACTACATCATGACCGACGTCACCACCTTCACTGGCCGCACCCCGATCAAGCAGCTCCTCGCCGCCGTCGCCCCGCTAACGGAACTTACCGTTAAAGGGTGGGCGCGCACCGTCCGGCGCGGCAAGGATGTCGCTTTTATCGCCCTCAACGACGGTTCCTGTTGCGCCACCTTACAGATCGTGCTCGATCCCGAACTGCCCAATTATGAGGAAGTTTCGCGCCTTGGCACCGGGGCCTGTGTGGCCGTCACCGGGGCGCTGGTCGCCTCTCCCGCCGCAGGGCAGCAATGGGAGCTGCAAGCGACATTGGTGGCCATCCTCGGCACGGCGGATGAAGATTATCCGCTGCAGAAAAAACGCCATTCGTTTGAATTCATGCGTGAGATCGCGCACCTGCGCCCGCGCGCCAACGCCTTCGGCGCGGTCTTTCGCATCCGCAGCGCACTGGCGTTCGCGGTGCATCAATTCTTCCGCGAGCATGGTTTTCTCTATGTGCAGACGCCGATCATCACCGCCAGCGATTGCGAGGGGGCGGGGGAGATGTTCCGTGTTACCACCCTCGATGCGGAGCAGCCGCCGCGCGTGGCAGGACAGATCGATTATCGCCAGGACTTCTTCGCTGAGCGCACCGGGCTGACCGTCAGTGGTCAGCTGGAGGGGGAACTCTTCGCCACTGCTTTTTCCGACATCTACACCTTCGGGCCGACCTTTCGCGCCGAAAATTCCAACACCAGCCGCCACGCCGCCGAGTTCTGGATGATTGAACCAGAGATGGCGTTTGCCGATCTGGCCGCCGATTGTCAACTGGCCGAGGCGTTTTTACGTTATCTTGTCACCTTTGCCCTCAACGAGTGCAACGAAGATCTGGCCTTTTGCAACGAGCGGATTGAAACAGGGCTGCTCGCCAAACTCGAAGCGCTGGCGCAGGCGACCTTTGAAACGATCACCTATACGGAAGCGGTCAAACTGCTCGAAAAAGCCGACCGTACATTTGAGTTTCCGGTGGCCTGGGGGCGCGATCTGCAATCGGAGCACGAGCGTTACCTGACCGAAGAGGTGATCGGCGGCCCGCTTTTCGTCACCGATTATCCGCAGGAGATCAAGGCGTTTTACATGCGCCGCAACGACGACGACCGGACGGTCGCAGCGATGGATCTGCTGGTGCCACGGGTTGGCGAACTGATCGGCGGCAGCCAGCGTGAAGAACGCCTCGATGTCCTCGATGAGCGGATGCGTACCTGCGGTATCGATCCGGCACCCCTTAACTGGTATCGCGATATCCGCCGCTGGGGCGGCTGCCCCCACGCCGGCTTCGGGCTCGGTTTTGAACGGTTGCTGATGTATGTGACCGGGATGGAGAATATCCGCGATGTGATCCCCTTTCCGCGCACGCCAGGGAATGCCAGATTTTAATCTTTTATTTTCACCACGGAGGGCACGGAGAACACGGAGAAGGTCAATGTATTTGATCACTTCAAAATCTTTTACCCGAAGCTGCCAGGTAACAGGGAATTTACCCATAACCTGGTTTTCCTCCGTGTCCTCCGTGCCCTCCGTGGTGAAACAAGTTCTACCCAATAACAACCCATGAAAGTGACCACCACATGACGACCGCACCAGCGACAATCTACCTCAAGGACTACACCCCGCCCGCTTATCTGATCGACAGCGTGGCACTGCACTTCGAGCTTGACGAAGCGGCAACCATCGTTCGCTCGCGCCTCAGCGTGCGGCGCAATCCCGCCGGGCCGGGGGGAGCGCTGGTTCTTTTCGGGCGGCAGCTGACGCTGCGTGAATTGCTGATCGATGAGGTGGCTGTTCCCGAGGAACGCTTCACGGTTGATGCCGAAACGTTACGGATCGACGCGGTTCCAGAGCAGTTCGTCCTCAGGGTAACGACCGAGATCAATCCGGGGGGGAATACTTCCCTCGAAGGGCTTTACACCTCGAACGGCAAGTTCTGCACCCAATGCGAGGCGCAGGGGTTTCGCAAGATCACCTACTACCCCGACCGTCCCGACGTCTCGGCCCGTTTTACCGTCACCATCGATGCCGACCGCGATAAATATCCGATCCTGCTCTCCAACGGCAACCCGGTGGCGTCCAGCGATCTTGGCGACGGGCGGCAGCGGGTGGTGTGGGAAGATCCGTTTCCGAAGCCGAGCTACCTCTTTGCACTGGTGGCGGGGGCTCTGGTCTGCATTGAAGATCGCTTCATCACCTGCTCCGGGCGCGAGGTGGCGCTGCGCCTGTATGTCGAGGAACGCAATCAGGATAAATGCGCCCACGCCATGCGTGCGTTGCAGCACGCGATGCAGTGGGACGAGGAGACCTACGGGCTCGAATATGACCTCGATATCTACATGATCGTCGCCGTCGACGACTTCAACATGGGGGCGATGGAGAACAAGGGGCTCAACGTGTTCAATTCCAAGTACGTTCTGGCCCGTCCCGAGACCGCGACCGATGCCGATTTTGTCGCCATTGAAGAGGTTATCGGCCACGAATACTTTCACAACTGGACCGGCAACCGGGTCACTTGTCGTGACTGGTTTCAACTCAGTCTCAAGGAAGGGTTGACGGTCTTCCGTGATCAGGAATTTACCGCTGACATGACCAGCCGCGCCGTCAAGCGCATCGACGATGTGCAGACGTTGCGCAACGGTCAGTTCCCCGAAGACAGCGGGCCGATGGCGCACCCGGTGCGTCCGGCGAGTTATGAGGAGATCAACAATTTTTACACCGCCACCATCTACAACAAGGGGGCGGAAGTGATCCGCATGTATCAGACCTTGTTCGGTCGTGACGGGTTTCGCGCCGGGTTGTGTCATTATCTGGCAAAACACGACGGCGCGGCGGCAACGATTGAGGATTTTCTCCGCGCGATGGCGACCACCAATCATGCGGACCTCGGCCAGTTCGAACGCTGGTACGATCAGGCCGGCACCCCGACCGTTCAGGTGCAGTCGCGCTACGACGCCGCGCAACAGACCTTTTCCCTGACCTTGCGCCAGGAGCTGCCGCCGACCCCCGGCCAGCCACAGAAGTTGGCGCAACTGATTCCGGTGGCGGTCGGTCTGCTTGGTGGTGATGGCACCGATCTGCCGCTGCAACTGGCAGACGAGGCGAGCCCCGCCGCCGCGACCACGCGGGTGCTGCGGCTGACTGAAATGGAGCAGACCTTTACCTTTGTGGCGGTCCCCGAGCGCCCGGTTGCTTCGGTGCTACGCGGTTTTTCCGCACCGGTCAAGCTGGCGATCAACGAAGCAGAGGGGGACCTGGCTTTCCGTCTGGCGCACGACAGCGACAGCTTCAACCGCTGGGAAGCCGGGCAACAGTTGGCGAACCGGATCCTGCTGCGGCTGGTGGCGGCCGCGACGGCAGGGAAACCCCTGGTGCTGGAGCCGCTCCTGATTGAAGCCTTTGGTCAGGTGCTGGCGGATCAGACGACCGATCCGGCGCTGGTCGCCCGGGCGTTGGCGTTGCCGACCGAAACCTGGTTGGCGGAACAGCAGGAGGTGGTTGATCCCGGGGCGATCCATGCTGCACGCACGTTTGTACGGCGGGAACTGGCACGGGCGCTGCGCCCGACATTGCGCCAGCGTTATCTGGAGCTGACCGACAACGGCCCCTTCACCCTTGACGCGGCGGCGATCGGGCGGCGGGCGTTGCGCAATATCTGTCTGGCGTATTTGATGGTTCTTGAAGAAGATGAGGGCGTCACCCTGGCTCAACAGCAGTTCACCGACAGCGACAATATGACCGACGTTCTCGCTGCCCTTGGCGCGCTGGCTCATGCGGCGCGTCCGGAGCGCGAAGAGGCATTGGCCGCCTTCTATTTTCGTTGGCAGAACGATCCGCTGGTGGTCGACAAGTGGTTTGCCCTGCAAGCCACCGCGCCGGGAGATGCAACCCTTGGCAACGTCATCGAGCTCCTCTCCCATCCCGCCTTCACAATCAAAAATCCGAACAAAGTGCGGGCGCTGATCGGCACCTTCTGCGCGGCCAACCCCGCCGCCTTTCATGCCGCCGACGGTTCCGGTTATCGCTTTGCTGCGGATCAGGTGCTGGCGGTCGATCCCCTCAACCCGCAGGTCGCGGCACGCCTGGCCGGTTGTTTGAGCCGCTGGCAGCGCTATGATGAAGACCGTCGCGCGCTGATGAAAGCGCAACTCGAACGGATCGCCGCGGTCGCCGAACTGTCGCGCGATGTGCGGGAAATCGTCAGCAAAAGCCTGACTGATTGTGTCGCAGGGGAAACTCAATGAGCTGCCTTGCCCTCGATATTCGCAATCTGGAGAAAAACTACGGTGGCCCCACAGTCGTCGATAACCTTACCCTGAGCATCAAACCGGGGGAGATCTTTGGTCTCCTCGGACCGAACGGCGCCGGAAAAAGTACCACCATCAACATGGTCGCCGGGGTCACCCGCATCGGTAGCGGGACAATATCAATCTTCGGCTATGACAACCGGCGTGACTATCGCACCGCCCGGCGACTGACCGGAGTGATGCATCAGGAGATTGTCATCGACAACTTCTTTTCGATTGAGCGGGCGCTGAAGATTCATGCCGGATACTTTGGCGTTGTCGATGATCCCGCCTGGCGCAATCTGCTCATCGACCGGCTTGGTCTGCGTCCGCATCTGGGGAAGGTGATGTTCAAACTTTCCGGCGGCCTCAAACGCCGCTTCATGATTGCCAAGGCACTGGTCCACAAGCCGCGCCTGCTGATTCTTGACGAACCGACCGCCGGGGTCGATGTGGAGCTGCGGCATACCCTGTGGGAGTTTGTCCGCGAGATCAACACCCAGGGAACGACGATCCTGCTCACCACCCACTACCTCGAAGAGGCGGAGCAGATGTGCGACCGCATTGCGATCATGCATCACGGCAAACTGGTCGCCCTCGAAAAGACCGCTGACCTGACCGCCCGCCACGGCCAACGCCATCTTGAGCTAACCCTGAAAGAGGCGCTGACCGTGATGCCGGACACCTTGGCGCAGTTCAGCCCGCGACTGAGCAATGATGGCCTGGCGCTGGAGCTGACCCTGGCGACCGACAGCGTCGTCGGCGAAATTCTCGATCGGGTGCGCGCGGCGGGCATCGAAGTGGTCGATGTCGACACCCGTCAGCCGCATCTGGAGGACATCTTTTTGCAACTGACCGGCATCGGGGCCGGGAACGGAGGAGAAAACCATGGCGCATGACGTGGACCGTTTGCCGCCCTTTAACCGTTGGCTGCCTTTTCTGACCCTGTTCAACAAGGAAATTCTGCGTTTTTTGCGCGTCGCCTCGCAGACATTGATTACCCCGATTATCACCGCGTCGCTCTATCTCTTTGTCTTCGGCGCCACCCTCGGCGACCGCATCAGCGTTCTCGAAGGATTCAGCTACGCGCAGTTCGTCATCCCCGGTCTGATCCTGATGGGGGTGATCAACAATTCGTTCGCCAATACCGCGTCGTCGCTCTTCATGTCGCGCTATCTGGGCAATGTGGTCGATCTGCTGGTGACGCCGATTACCCCGCCGCAATTCATCATGGCCTATACGTTGGCGGCGATGCTGCGGGGGCTGGCGGTCGGGTGCGCGGTCTGGGCAATCTCCACCGTTTTCGCCGGGTTGCCATGGGTCCACCCCGGCGCGGCAATCCTGATGGCGATCCTCGCCAGCTTCCTCTTCGCCCAGTTCGGCCTGATCGTCGCGATCATCGCCAACGATTTCGATGCACTGTCGATGTACACCAACTTCCTGATCCTGCCCTTGATCTACCTCGGCGGGGTCTTCTACCCGATCTCGATCCTGCCACCGTTCTGGGCCGGATTCTCGCACCTCAACCCGATGCTCTACCTGATCGACGGCTTCCGCCACGCCATCCTCGGGGTCGGTGATCTCTCCTTCACGGTGGCGTTCGGGGTGGTTGCCGCGATGGCGACGGCGCTGTTCAGCGTCGCGGCGTTGCTGATCGGCAAGGGATATCGGTTGCGCAATTGAGGAGTTTTTTCGTTGACGTTTTTAATGGATCAAGTTTATTTTCATCTGCAAGTTTTTATCGTCTGGACAGCAGAGGGGATCAACCGCAGGGACAAGCCAATCAGATAATCACCGACGGCATTCATGCTCTTTAAACAGGTATAGACAGGCTGCAGGCTGTATATATCACGATTGTTTTCGGTCAGGATTTTTCAAAGCCATTGCGGTTTATCAACGTATTTTAAATCCTTGACTAGGCCTTTAGTGTGTAGTAATTACTACACATGAATGAATTTGGTCGCTATATCAGGGAAAAGCGCGAGCAGTTGCTTCAAAGTGATAAGAGCTTTTCGCTTCGTCAAGTCGCGGGTCGTATCGGAATTGAGCCGACCTATCTGAGCAAGATTGAACGAGGCGGCCTGGCTCCACCTTCAGAGCAAGTGGTTCTCAAGCTGGCCCATGAGTTAGGCGAGAACCCGGACATTCTCCTGGCAATCGGGGGGAAGGTGTCACAGGAGTTGAAAGAGATTATTTTGCAGCGACCTGAATTGATGGCTGATCTTTTACGCCAGATCAAGGATATGCCTGAACATGCAATCCTCAGAATTGTTCGCGAGGTGAAGGACGGGGATTGGTAATTTTCAACCAGAGAAGGGACAAGTTTATGGTAACTTTATCAAACGATACTCTGACTTTTGATTTCTCGGGCGTGCACGAAAAAGCCAAACGCTCTATTGCTTTTCGGCGTACATTGAGAATCCCGGATGACAACCGTTCTTACAAGCTGCCTCCCGGATTGGGGAAATTTCCACTATCCCATGTTGAGGACTATGCCGAGGGGACGCCGGATTCGTGGGGCAAGCGGGGAGGGGTGTTTCTGCCGATGTACCAGTCAGAAGCATTATGGATCGACCTTGGCCGTTCTCACTGGGGCAATTCCTACCCCTGTGCCGTCAAGATTGCGGCCGGCAAGATCAACGCAGTGACTGGAAAGCCTTGGAGCAACGGGCTGTCTGATTGTCCGCAGGATTATGTCGTTGTCCCCAAACAGCCTTGGCTGGATGGTTTCAGTGTCAGCGAGGGCTTGATCCGTCAGTTTGTCGCCATGCCTTTGGGTGAAGGTTTTACGGCTGAAGAGCAGCTGAACGGACAAGCAGAGTGCGGCGGAATACAGATCAGTGTGACGCCGATGAAAAAGGAGATTTACAACACATTATTTCCACCGGTCCAACGATGTGATGACAGCGACAGACCAATGTTCAGCCGTGGGTTAAAGCGTCACGAAGATTCCGATATGGGCTTGGCACCCGGCGGGCTTATGCAGCAGGAGATTTACGAGGATGAATATGGCATTCATGTTTGGGACACGTCAGCGACAACGCGCTGTTTCATTCACCTGGCCAACAGTGCAGCCTATCGGCAGATCACCGGCAAGGAGCCACCGACCGAACCACCTACTGCCAAACAATATACAGAGGCTGGCTTGCCCTGGTTTGAGTATTTCGATGCAGAGACAAAAGCCCTGAAGGGCTCCAAAATTCTCTCGTCCCTGGACAGTGTTGCGGCAAAATCATTCAAACTCGGGAAAGGCCTATTCGGCGACAACGAACCGATAAAACCGGAAAGAACCATTCTGATAGCGGCAAAAGACGAAATCAAGGACGGAGATTGGTAGCTCGCAGCACTCAAAATACAAAAAGGAGGGTAGATGATGAAGAACAACGTAAAAATACCCGATACCGAGAAGTGGTTTGCCTCACCAACCACTTCCTATGAAGGTTCCCTTGAAGAAGTTCGAGCCTATGTACCGAAATTTGAAAAACGGACGTTTGGTTCTTCCTTGGAAAAACCAATCTATCGAGGGGAAGAAACCTTGTTTGAAAGTCCCATCATTCCCTCCGGTGTCAACCCATACTACGACACCATCGTCAGACTTCCACTGCCTACAGAAACAGAAGTGCCCGTTGTGCCAATCGGTATTGTTTCGCCACAATATTGTTTATTGCAGCACCATCAGGTATTCGACGAGGTGTTGAACGTCCTCCCCACTCTGAAAGTTCAATCCGAAGAAATAACCACTCAATTGAAACTGACCCCATTCGGCGAAAGAATGCATCTGAGCCTGGTTTTTCCAGAGAGATACGGTTTTTCAGTTACAAATCCGGAAGACAAGCTATTCTTACGCCTGGAGTGCTTCAATTCGGTCGAAGGCAGCGCACGACTTATGATTTTTATGAGCTGGCTGAGGCTGGTCTGCTCAAACGGGATGATGATAGTCAAAAAGCGAACCGAGTATCAAAAGCGACATGACAAAACCATGGAGATTGGCGATATCGGAGACATTTTAAAAGATGGCATAGCCACTGTTTCGCAAGAAAAAAAGCGTTATCTCAAGAATGCACAACGGTTGGTCACAAAAGATACTCTGCAAAAGTGGGTTAATGGTCCACTGGCAAAACGCTGGGGCGTGAAAGCGGCTGTACGTACGTGGCATATTTTGCAAAGTGGACATGATGTAGTTCTAGCCGATCCGTTTGAAAAAGGTTTGCCTACCGAAAAGACCGTCATCAATGAGAAGCCTGTGCCCGGTGCAGTTCTGCCGGGCAACACGGTCTACGCCGTTGTGCAGGCACTGGCTTGGTTGGCAAAAGAGCGAAAGGATATTCAGGAACAGCTGGTCTGGAAAGAACAGATCGACGACGTGATACAACCGTTGCTGAAGAAGAAAGCGGCTTAGCGCGGGCAATCAAGAGCATAGATTAGACAACTTCTTACATCTGTAAATCAATGAGTTGGGCATGGCATGAATCCGCTTATCGAGAAGTTGTGCTGTGAAACCGAAAAATAGCAGGATAGGCAAGAAAGTTCAGTCGATGAGTGAGAGGCCAACCGCTTACGTCGCCAGAAACGTCTACTATATTGATTTTGGCCATGGGAAATGCATCCTGAGACCGGAGCGAACTCCTTACAACAATCAGGCATTCCCCCTGGCAGAGGTCATTCCCATCAACAAATGCTCCAAGCAGGGAGATATGAAGAAAAATGACTGATACATTGGATGCTAGACCCCGGCGCATTATCGTAACAGTTTAGTCCCCTTTGCATGTGCCGACGCAAGCATGCCACGAGATTGCCGGGGCGTGCTCGCTCCGGATCCGCACTGCTCAAATCTGAAACCATTTACTGCCGTGGAGTTTTCTTCTGCCG
>JAHYIW010000032.1 GCA_019429445.1 Desulfuromonadaceae bacterium | reverse complement strand
ACGCTTAGCCCAGCAAATGGCTGAAACCCAAGGTCGCACCCTTAGCGACGCTTGCCGTGAACTAACTGAGCAGCTTGCCGAGCAACAACGCAAGGCCTTGTCTCATGATACTTGGCTTACCGAACAAGTAAACCTTGCATTTGACAAACTTGATTCCGGCAAGGCTGTGTTCGTTGACAATGACTCCGCAAAAACACGAATGGCTGAACGTAAAGCCAGGGTCCGCAATCGGGGTCGCCAATGATATTTTGGGAAGAAGAATCCTTAACTGAAGTTTAGACTTTCGTGATCTTTGAAAATTTGTCGAAGTTGAAAAAAAGTGTTGACACAGCGACCACCCTGTGTGGCCGCGCCTTCAAAGCGAATTGAATTTAGAAAGCTTTGAAGGCGCGGCCTCTAGAAGAAAGTTTCACCCTTTCTTCCGGAGGCCGCTATGGATACCAAGGGATATAGTCGTATCCCCCAGTCCCTGTACGACGCTATCACATTTCTGGCGCAGGCGCTGCCAAAACGTTCGGTTCCAACCTTTCTGGAACTGCTGTTTGGTGCGATGCTCACCCAAAATGGTTTTGTCACTGAAGCCTGGTTGGCAATCAAACCCCGGTGCCACTGGACCAGTTATTTTAAATGGCTGCAGAAGGGCCGCTGGTCATGGGTTGCGCTTGGATTGCAAACGGCCCGGCTCGCTTTGCAACGAACAGAACGTTCGCGCTGTTATGTCGCCATCGACGATACGGTCGTCTTTCGCTGTTCACGCAAAGCACCTGAGTCACGCATCCACCATCAGCATGGATGTAAGGTCAATCGTCCCCTTTATGTCCGGGGACAGAACTGGGTCACCTTGGCTCTGGTGTTACCGCAGGGATGGCGTTCCTTGGCGTTGCCGATACTTTCCCGGTTATCCAGAAGCACAGGTAACAGCGGCAAACTGGTCGCGGCCAAAACCTTGCTCCGAGTGGCCAAGGGCCTCTTCGTCGATCGCATCGTGACCCTGCTGGTCGATTCCTGAAATCTCTGCTGCTCCCCGCCCAAGATCTGGGCTATCAGGTCATCGGTCAGGTGCGCAAGGACACGGCGCTTTATCTGCCGCCGCCGTGTCACAACGGCAAACGTGGGCGGCCCCGTAAATACGGTGATAAGCTGACGGCCGAGCGGGTCGATGACTTGCCCATGATCAGCCAGAGACTTTTTCTCTACGGCGAATGGCAGACGGTTCACTATCGCAGCTGCGTTGCACGAGCCCGCTTTCTTGATGGACAACAGGTTCGTGCTGTCTGGTCACAGATTGAAAACAAAGAGGGAACTTTACGCCAGCCCCGGCTCATCCTGTGTACCGACCTGGGCTTGTCGGCAACCCGCATCCTGCTGGCATATAGCCGCAGGTGGTCCATAGAGGATCTGTTCAATCAGCTCAAAAACCGTTGGGGCTGGAAACAAACCTGGCAGCAAACACGTCAGGTGCTGCATCGTTGGACGCAGATTCTTTCGACCAGCTACGCCGTGCCCCAGTTGTTGGCTCAGATGAACAGCGAGGAAGTGAAAGAACTCGCCTCCATATCCCCATGGCGGCACAAACAGCCGATCACTGCCGGACGTGTTCGTCAAGGACTGCAAAGGATTTTTCGCCATGTCGATATTCGCAGCCATTGGCACCCGAAGTCGGGAAAATTCGCGCCTGAAAAACGGGATAAAAAGCCGGACAGACCGCCTGATCGGCGCAAGAGGGCTTAACTTCGACAATTTTCAGTTATCAATGATCGCTCTCCAGCGCAGAATTAAGCTGGCTTGGGGAGGGGTGTAACTCTAAACTTCAGTTAGGTGTATTTAATTGCGTCATTTGTTGCTGTTAAATTGTTTCTCTTCGATAAGAGCAAACCGGGGGTGATCCCGGAATGCAGAGTTACGGATCCGCCGATGCCTTTGGCAAAAGCGGGTGGCCGGGCCGCCGAAGAGAGTGTGTGAGGGGAATATCTGGATTTGCCTTCAACGCCTGTCTTCGAATTTCGGAGACGGGCGTTTTTATTTTTTGCGGATGAATCAGAGTGGTTTCGCCTGGAGGTTCTCACATGCCAGAGGATAAGATATCGGTTTTTTTGCATTAGTCGTTTTGCAGCACGCTGAAATTGAGCATCATCGCAGACGGCAGGCGGCAACGCATTATCTTGGAATATTTGCGGTTTTTGTTGTATGGTTGGTTTGAAAAATTGATAGCACAGGAATGGAAAGTTTTTTATGCCTGAAAATACTGATTCCAGAGAAGAACTGTTCGTGCAAAAGTTTTTGCGGCACTATCTCAGGAATGGCATGGCATCGATGGCAAAGTCCGATATCGACGCACTTGTTATGCATCTGCTCGACACCTGCGTTTCATATGAACAGGGATGTGCGATTGGCAGTTTGTCTAACCAGCAAGCAAGTGAATTGCTTCGCGTGCCGTTGACGAAAATAAAGCGACTCCGGTATGAGGCCGGGCTCAAGTACGATAAAAATCCAGAGCAGGAGGGCCGTCGGCGTTTTGCTCTTGCGTTGGAGAAAGCAGGTCTTGAGTTCGATAATGTCGGTGAAAATGTTACGAAGATTGTTTTTGTTGTGGAGGATGTGCTTGCGAAAAACTGGATTCAAGGGCAGATCAAGGCACAAAGTGGCACTTTTGACAACTCGTTCAACACTGAGATCATCAAAGTAGAACCAGATGCATTCTTTGCGACACTCAAGAACATCGGGTTTGGTGTTCAAGATGTCAATAATTTTAAGTCGAAATATGATGATCTGATGAAGAAGAAAACGAAGGATGCCAGAAGGGAAGGATTCAAAAATCTAGTTTCGTCTTTTGTAAATGGTGCTGTCGGGGGGTTGGGCGGTCTGGTTGTGAATACCCTTACACCTCTTCCATAATATCAGGCTATAAGAAACGAGAGCGTTACTCACAGCTTTTCATATGGTGCCAAATTATTAGTGCTCTTGTTAGTTCAGTTGGCAAGTTTTTTTCGGTTTGACATCGTTGCGCGATACTACGTGGCGTCAATTTTGTTTGATAAGAGCACACCGAGGGTGGCTTTGGGATGCAGAATTGCGGATCTTACCTGAGAAGAGATGGCCAGGCCAAAGTGTGTGGGGGGGGAGCTGGGCCGCCTTCAGCGCCCGTTTTCGAATTTCAGAGGCATGAATTTTTGCTTATGGGTTTACAGAAAATCTAGGCGTAAAAACTTAAAATCATTGTCTTTGGCCAACACACTACGACAACCAAATCGAGGATATTATTATGAAAAATGTATTAATTTTTTTTATCCATATATTTCTTTTAAATTCATTTTTTATAAACATAGCATATGCCATTACACTCCCGTCTGATCCGACCGAGTGGGCGGATACCGATGGTGACGGAGTCGGTGACAACTCGGATAACTGCGCCGCTTACAGCAACACTGCACAAGTTGACCTTGATGCTAACGGCATCGGTGACATGTGTGAGTCGGTTGGCACTCTGACCGGTTCTTTCGTTGGCTACGAGTTCCGCGATGAAGCATGGAGCACCGGTGGCGACTTCGTGTCATCGGCATTTAATCTCACTTTCGACGGCTCGGCCATCGGCGCCGGTGAGATGTGGCACGCCACCAACGGCCTTGATCCCGATCCCACCTGGTCGTTTGCTTACTCAATTTTGCCCGACAATACCCTTATCGCCGACAATGGCGGCGATATCGGAACGATCTCCTACAATCAGAATTACATGGTCTTCAGCGACACCGATGTGGCCGGTGACGACCTGATGATGATGCCGCTTGTTCGTAAGGGAAGTGGCATGACCAATGCCAGCATCAACGGAACCTACTATGTGGCCCAGATCGCTGATGAAAACGGTTTAGGGGTGCCAAATATTACCTTCACCTTGATGGATTGGACGTTCGATGGTGCCGGAGGCATGACCGTCAACTATCTTGGAGGGGGTACACCCGAAAACGGCACGTATTCCGTCGCTGATGATGGTGCGTGGATTGATTCTTGGGGAAAGGGCTACTTCTCTTCTGATAGAAGTGTCTTTGCCTATGTTGAAACCGCAGGTCCCGACTTTATTGACATGATGGTTGGCGTGAAGAGAGGTACCAACATGACCACTGCTGATCTGTATGGTGATTATGTCATCCATCAGATCGGTTACGTGGCGACCTTGAGCCGAAGTTTCTCTGACCGGACGAATGTTACTTTCGATGGCCTTGGTGGCTATACCGCTGCCGATCAGGCAACCTCCGAAGGACCGCTTGAATCCGGTTTCGGGTCATATTCGGTCACAGCCGATGGAACCATCTATATCGATGGTGTTGCATCCGGTGTCATGGCAGGTGATGGTCAGTCGGTGGTCTTTGCCAATGTCGATCCTGCCGTCGATCCTTATACCGGCATTAACTTCGGGGTTAAGACAAGCTTGTCTGACAGGGATGGTGATACTGTTTCTGACTCTGATGACAACTGCCCGGTTGATGCCAACCCGAACCAGTACGACTACGATGGTGATGGCACAGGTGACATGTGCAGTGCCAGCCAGCCGGGCACCTATTTCGATGGCACCCGGTGGGTTGAATGTGCGGCTGGCTATTACCAGGATCAGGCAGGACAAAACAGTTGTATCCCTGCTCCTGTTGGGACTTATGTTGCGAGCGTTGCCGCCGCAACCTATTCATCCTGTGTGCCGGGAACCTATCAGAATCAGACGGCCCAGACAAGTTGTGTCGATGCACCGGCCGGAACGTTTGTTTCCGGAACTATGGCGATTGTGGCCACCGATTGCCCGGGTGGAACCTACCAGGATCAGACCGGCCAGACATCTTGCCTATTGTCACCTGCTGGAACCTATTCCGGATCCGGTCAGGCAGCTCCGTCCGATTGTGCATTGGGTACCTACCAGCCATCAACCGGACAAAGCTCCTGTATCGATGCGCCTGCCGGCAGTTATGTCGGAACGACGGGTGCTGCTTCCGTTACTCTTTGTCCTGCCGGAACCTATCAGGATCAGGTTGGTCAATCGGTTTGTGTCGCTGCACCGGCTGGAACATATGTCGATGCCGCTGGTGCGTCAACCTACTTCCTCTGCCCGATTCAGACCTACCAGGACCTGACCGGACAAACCACCTGTACATCCTGTACTCCGGGAACATCACAGACCTCGACCGGCCAGGCGATCTGTTTCGCTGACGCTGATGACGACAATATCGAGGATTCGCTCGACAATTGTCCGAACGATCCGGACAACGACCTCGATGGTGACCTGGTCTGTGGTGACGTTGACGCCTTCCCGAACGATGTCGCCGCCAGCGTCGATACCGATGGTGATGGTTATCCGGATAGCTGGAATACGGGCTACGGACAGGCCAACTCGACGACACCGCTCTATCTCGATCTCTTCCCGCTCGATCCGACCGAATGGGCCGATGCCGATAGTGACGGGTATGGTGATAACGGCGACGTCTACCCGCTCGATCCGACCGAATGGGCCGACGATGACGCCGATCACTTGCCGGATAATTTTGAAACGAACAACTTCGGTAATCTGACCAGTGAAATTGCCTCCGGCGACCCGGATGGTGACGGCTGGACCAACCTGGCCGAGTTCATCGCCGGCACCGATCCGACCATCGATAATACTGGCTTGACCGATACTGATGGCGACGGCCTGCCGGATGCCTACGAGACGGCCAATGGTCTTGATCTGAACGATCCGTCCGATGTGCTCGCCGACGCCGACGGCGACGGTTATTCCAATTATCACGAATACCTGCTCGGTCTTGATCCGCAGTCTGATGACAGCGGTCTGGCCGACAGTGACGGCGACGGCATGCCGGACGAGATCGAGTGGACCCTCGGCACCAACCCAACGGTTGCTGATGCGACCGAAGATCCGGACGGTGACTTCCTGACCAATCTCGAAGAGATGTATTTGGGAACCCTGCCGCTGGTCGATAACGCCACCATGACCGACACCGATGGCGATGGTATTCCTGATCAGGCCGAGATTCTTGCCGGCACCGATCCGAACTTTGATGATGCCGACCTCGACCTCGATGGTGACGGAATCGCCAATATCGATGAGTACCACAACGGCACCCTGGCGATCGACAATGCCGACCTGGCCGACACTGACGGCGACGGTCTGCCGGACATGTGGGAACAGGCCAACGGTCTGCCGGTCGGAACCGACAACAGCGGCACCGACAGCGACGGCGACAACGTCTCCGATGTCGACGAGTACCTGGCCGGTATCAACCCGCTTTCACAGGATACCGACGGTGACGGCATCAACGACGATGTCGATCTCTTCCCGCTCGATCCGACGCCGATCCCGGATGGTTTAAGCCATGCCCCGGATGATCGCGGCAACAAGGGCGTCAAGCGACAGGACGGTGAACCGGATAACGATAACAAGGTTAATGGCAACCCGAAACGGGATGTCCCGTTCGTCTTCCATGTCGTCGTCCATGAAGGGACCGGAAATGCCCCGGACCGGGTGCTGGTACATATCAACGGCTATGAGAATGAACTGATCAAGATCAAGGGAGATGTCGCCACCGGCGCCATATATGAGCTCGAAAAACTGCTCGGCCCGGCCCACGGTCACAAGTATCATTTCACCGCCGAAGATATCAGCGGCAACATCCTCTGGACTCTGCCGCTAGCAGGTGAATACACCGGCCCGACCGTAGAGCTGCTCAATGGTGTCAGCATGGTTGGTGTCTCCTGCGATGTGCGCAGTGCCAATCTTGACGCCATGGCCGGACTCGGCAGCAGCAGTTGCAACCGCTGGATCTCTGCCGATCTCGCCCGTGACAGCTCAAGCGGCGCTTATGTGGCCGTTGATGCCAGCGGTCCGGTTGCCACCGGCGAAGGTTACTTCATGACCCGCGAAGCGAGCCCGACCCTGCCGGATCTCTCAAGTCAGCCGCAGGTCGGCGAGACGACCTACGAGATTGCTCTGAACCCGGGCTGGAATATTATCAGCGTGCCGTACAACGGCTACGTCGCCCTGGCCGACATCCAGGTTCAGAAGAGGAATGATGCTCCGGTCACCTGGACGACGGCAACGACCAGCAAGTGGCTGACCAATGCCATCTACACCTACGACGGTGCTGATTGGGGCGGAACCTACAGCTTCGACTTTGCTCCGAGTGCCGAACTGGTACCGTGGGTCGGCTACTGGGTCTACCTCAATCTCGATAATACCAACTACAAACTGATCGTGCCGAAACCGGCGCAATAGGGGAGACTGACCATGAAAAAGATGATTTTAGCTTTAGCGATTCTTCTCATCTCCCTGCCGGTTTATGCCGATGGTTGGGAGTCCCAGATCAACATCACGGCCGGGTCTGCTTCATCCCGGCTGGTCTTCGGTCAGCAGCCTGATGCCACCGACGGCATCGACGGTCAGTACGATATTCCGGCTATGCTCAATGGTTCTCTGCAGGTTGTTTTCGATAGTGGCAAGCAGCTCTGGCGCGATATCAGGATTAGTGATTCTGTTTCGTCCTGGACAATCGATATTCTGGCAGCAGAAGAAAGGGTTAACCTTTCCTGGGACACCACAGCCTTGCCAGCAATGGTTCTGGTTGATCTAAAGACCGGGGATGTAACCAATATGCAGGAAGTGGACAATCTCGAAATCTCCGGGCCACGACGCCTTGAAATGAAGATGGAGGAATGAGTATGTTATTAAATCGTTTTTTGGCCTTGTGTGCGGCTTCCTTATTCGTTTTGAGCCTCTTCGCCTGTGGAGGTGGAGGTGGAGGTGGTGGAGGCGGTGGTGAGGATGGGGATGGGGATGGGGCAGGCGACACGACCGCTCCGGCTGTTGACAGAATTTTTCCGCCTGATACCAGTACATCTATTTTTACCAATGTGTTAGTCGGTGTTTCTTTTGACGAAGCAGGCACCATGAATGAAACCTCGATTCAGAATGGTTTCGGTGTGTTTGCGGGGACGCTTGGCGACACAATGACCCAGGTGCCAGGCACGATAACCTACGATGCAGCAACTAAAACAGCAACGTTCACCTCCGACAACCTCTATACTGCAGAGTCCTATTACTGGGCAGGGGTCTACAATAGTGTTGCCGATATTACAGGGAATACACTCGGGACCGATTTTGGCTGGAGTTTTTCAATTGGAGCCGGTGCTACAAACGACACGACAGCACCAGCGGTTGTCCCTCCGATAACGCCAGGAGATGGTGATACGAACGTCCCTACAACCACTAATATTCAGGTTGTATTTAACAAAGAGATGTACGGTGTTGACTTGAATGCGGTAACGGCTCGCTTGGTCGATATTACAGATATTGCCAGTCCGACGGATGTTGTTCTTCTGTATGCCTATGACAATGCGACAATGACTCTGACCATGACGCCTGATCAAGCACTGGCAACAAGTCACGATTATCAAATCAGCATCAGTGATACTGTCCGTAGTGCCAGCGGCATAGCTATGGGTGCCCCGTTTGGTGCGGTCTTTACTACTACATCTTCAGCACCGCCACCACCACCATTATAGCTGAAAAATACTTTGATCGAACTCTATCTTCGATGTCAATAGCTAGAGCCAGTCCCATTCAAAGCAAACACCCTATCCATCCCGGCTAGCGGGACAAAATAATCCACTAAAGGAGGCATTTTTGCCTCCTTTAGTGGAAACAGATGCCTTATGGGACCCATAGGTGTCGGATCCATAGGGGTCGCGTCTCCAAAAATCAAATTTGAAGTTTATTCCTGACCGTCTCTAATATATAGGGGGGCAGCCCCCGATAATGGACAATTGCTCCTGCAGTAAACACAAAGGAGTCAGCCCCCAACATCAGACAAAAAAGGCACCTCGACCCAATCGCCGAAATGCCATAAATTCATTTACCCGTTCAAACAATAAACCCCATCTTGCCCTCTCTAACCGCTTCATAAAATGGGCATTAATAAGTGCCCATCAACCTACCAGAACCCACCACAAACGACAAATTTTTTTCCAACATTTTCACCGTCCCGCGTCCAGCTCCTGCCCCACCGTTCTAACATAACATCGAAAGCGGCAAAATCGCATGGAAGACTGCGAGACACCATCAAGATACATTAAAAGATTTCGTCAAGCAACACCGGCTAAGAACGCCGATCGCCTTCCAGCAACGGCTGCAAAAACTTCTCAAAGGTCACCCGCTGATTGGCCGTCAACAGGTCGAGATTCCCCTCGTTGTCGAGCAGAAACGTGGCGACGCCGAGGACGGTGCGGGGCAGGTAGCCGGTGCCGGCGACGATCTTTTCGATTTTATCGGCGCGCCGGGTAATCAGGTAATGCAAGGCATCCAGATCGATTTCCATGGTTGTTCTCCGAAAGAGGTGCGGATCGTTAAGCGTATGAGGATTGGAGTATAGGGGAATGTGCGGCGGCGTTCAACAACAGAGCGGCGAAGCGCAAGATTAATGACCGATTTTTTCGGGATATCTGCTAGACTGGGCAAATTTCCCCGGTCGAGGACAACGCAATGCCCAACACGCTGCACCCGTTACTCATCGAATGGCCCGCCTGCGGGCAAAAACTGGTCAAGCTCCAGGTGAGTAATTCCGCGCTGGCCGGACTGCATCGCGGCCACCCCTGGCTCTACGCGGAACGCATCAAAACCGAGAGTCACGCGGGGCGCCCCGGCGATCTGGCGGTGGTTTTCGACAGCAAACGACGCTTTGTTGCCGTGGGTCTCTACGACCCCTGCTCGCCGATCCGCATGCGCGCCCTGCGTATCGGTAAACCCGGCCCGATCAATCGGGCCTTCTTTGCCGAACGGATCGCCCGGGCACTTGAACGGCGGCTGCCGCTGCGGCACACCGACACCGACGGCTACCGGATGATTCACGGTGAAAGTGACGGGCTGCCGGGGCTGGTAATTGATCGCTACGCCGCAACCGCCGTGGTCAAGCTCTATACCCACGCCTGGCTGCCGCACCTCGGGGACTGTCTGGATTGTCTGCTGGAACAGCAGCCGCTGGAGCGGATCGTCCTGCGCCTGAGCCGGGGGCTGCAACAGCACCCGGAAGAACTGCGCGGA
The DNA here is from genome assembly GCA_019429445.1 of Desulfuromonadaceae bacterium. NCBI lineage: Bacteria > Pseudomonadati > Thermodesulfobacteriota > Desulfuromonadia > Desulfuromonadales > Desulfuromonadaceae > Desulfuromonadaceae bacterium. Next base: position 17,355 of record JAHYIW010000032.1, on the reverse strand, counting down.
CTGGCGGACGGGCAGATCATCTACGGCGCGCCGCTCACCGCCCCCCTCACCTGCCGTGAAAACGGGCTGCTCTTCGAGGTCGATCCGATCCACGGTCAGAAGACCGGCTTTTTTCTCGATCAGCGCGACAATCGCGCCCAGGTGGAGCAGCTTGCCAAAGGGAAGCGGGTGCTGAACGCCTTCTCCTACAGCGGCGGCTTCTCCCTCGCCGCTGCCCGCGGTGGTGCGCGGGAAGTCACCAGTCTCGATCAGAGCGGCCCGGCGCTGGAATCGGCGCGGCGCAATTTTGCTCTCAACGCCGCCGTCCCGACCATTGCGGCAGCGCACCATCTGACAATTGAGGATGACGCCTTCCAGGCGATGGCGAAACTGGTCAGACAGGGGCGGCAGTACGATCTGGTGATCATCGATCCCCCCGCCTTCGCGGTGCGCCGCTCCCAGGTCAAGGAGGCGCTCAGCGCTTACGGACACCTCGCCCACCTCGGCGTCAGCCTGCTCACCCCCGGCGGCGATATCGTCCTCGCCTCCTGCTCCAGTCCGGTCACCCCCGAGGCTTTCCGCCAAACCATGTGTGACGCCGCCGCCCGTGCCGGGCGTCCGCTGACCCGGATCATTGAAACCGGACACGCTCTCGATCACCCGCTCGATTTCGTCGAAAGTCGCTACCTCAAGTGTCTCTTTGCCAAAGTCTGATAAGGCCAAAAGATGTCAGTGGGGGGGTAGATTCAACTTCAAAGTCCACCACCTAAGCTAATGAAAAATTTGGGGTTATTCGTTTTGAATGTTCTGCTGATCCGCCGACTCGATTTTGACCTTTTGAATGACGGTTCGAGTTACCTTGACGCACGTCAGCAGGGAGTCATCCCACCGCACCTGCTCCCCTTTTTGCGCGATTCCTGCGGTGGTTACCGTCCCAACGCCGCCACGACTTCCTCGTAACACGCATAAGGTATCCGCAGATTCCCCATCCCGCAAAAGCCGATCTTTTTGCCCGCGTCGCCGTGATAATCGGACCCGCCGGTCACCAGCAGCTTGCGCCTCCGTGCTTCGGTAATGTACCAGTCGATCCGCTGACGGATGACACCGCCGAAATGGCATTCGACGCCGTCGAGTCCGAGGGCAACGCAATTGTCGAGCAGGTGCCGGAAGTATTCATCATCAATTCGAATGAAAGCCGGATGCGCCAGCACCGCCACTCCCCCCGCCTGATGAATCAGGGCCATCGCTTCATCGATCTGAAAGAACCGTTTTTCGACATTACAGGGCACCAGATAACGTTGAAATGCCTCCTCCAACGATCGGGCATAACCACGCTCAATCAGCTCCCGGCCAATATGCGGTCGACCGAGTGCCCCTCCGGCACGGGAGACAACGTCGTCAAAATTGAGCGGTTCGTGACCGTGGTCGCGCAGACGGTTATTGATATTGTCAACAATTTGCGCGTTGCGGTGCTGACGAAATTGCTGAAATTCATTCAGCCTGGCAACCAGTTGCGGATGTTGCGGGTCGAAGCCGTAGCCGAGCAGATGGATGTCAACAATGCCGTCGTGGACAACCGACAGCTCGACCCCGGACAAGACGTCGATCCCGGCGGCGCGCCCGGCAGTCAGCGCGGTCTGGCAGGCAGCGATATTATCATGATCGCAAATCGCCAACGCCGATACACCGGCGTCCGCCGCCATGCGCACAACGGTTTCCGGGGGATGAATGCCGTCGGAGCAGTTGCTGTGAAGATGTAGATCGATATATTTTGAACCGGCCATAGTTATCGTTACCTCAGTCTCAGCATAATTTAAATGTACCCCGAAATCAGAATCGGGCCAAGACAAAGTATCGTATCACAGCAGATTTACAATCTCTTCCAGCACTTGACCAGCCGGGATTTTACGCGTAAATTGTCTGCGCATCTTTACTTATGAATCGAATAGCCAACCATGTCGCTACTGCACATTAACAATCTGCATACCTATTTTTTCACCAACGGCGGCCTGACCAAGGCGGTGCGCGGACTTGACTTCACCATCGACCGGGGCGAAACGCTGGCCCTGGTCGGAGAATCGGGGTGCGGCAAATCGATCACCGCCCTCTCGTTGCTGCGCCTGGTTCCCGAACCGGGACGGATCGTCAACGGGTCCATCAGCTTCGACGGAGAGAACCTGCTGCGCATTCCGCTGACCGAAATGCAACGCATTCGTGGCAACCGCATCGCGATGATCTTTCAGGAACCGATGACCTCACTGAATCCGGTCCTGACCATCGGCGACCAGATTGGTGAGGTGCTGCGTCTCCATATCGGCCTGAGCCGTCGCGATGCGCTTGACGCGGCGGCGGAGCTGCTCCAGCGGGTCGGGATTCCGGCCGGACGTCAGCGCTTGCGCGAATATCCGCATCAGCTCTCCGGAGGGATGCGCCAGCGGGTGATGATCGCCATGGCCCTGGCCTGTGACCCGGAATTACTGATCGCCGACGAGCCGACCACGGCGCTTGATGTCACGATTCAGGCGCAAATCATGGAGCTGCTCGATGATCTGCGCAGGGAACGCAACATGGCGACGCTGCTGATCACGCATGATCTCGGTCTGGTTGCCGAAAGTGCTGACCGGGTGGCGATTATGTACGACGGACTGATTATGGAAACAGCTCCGGTTGAAGCATTGTTTGCCACCCCCACGCATCCTTACACGCGTCGACTGCTGGCGTGTTTACCCCGACTGAATGAAACTCCGGATAAACTGGGAACGATCGACAAACCGCACCGTGCAGCTGCCGACGGTAGCGCAACGCACAGCTTTCTCGATCTATGCCCCGCGCCTTTTGCTCCGCGCAACAATCACGTGCCGTTGCTGCGCGAAATTGCCCCGCGCCATCTGGTTCGTTGCTGGGAAGACTGATGGAACCGCTACTCGAAGTCACCAACCTCAGCAAAAGCTTCAGTGTCTCCGCGACCGCCTTCGGCGGGCCAAAACGTCGCCTCCAGGCTGTTGCGGGGGTCTCTTTTGCGCTTTACCGCGGAGAAACGCTGGGGCTGGTCGGCGAATCGGGGTGCGGCAAATCGACGATCGGTAAATTGATTCTGCGCCTGCTTGAACCAGATAGCGGTGAAATCCGTTTCGCCGGTCAAGTGCTGCAAACCCTTTCGCAACGCCAGATGCGCCCGCTGCGGCGCGAACTGCAGATGATTTTTCAGGATCCATTTTCATCGCTGAATCCGCGCATGCGGATTGGCCAGATCCTCAGTGAACCGCTGCAAATCCACCGGCTGGGAAATGGTCATCTGCGCACTCAAGTGGTTGACTGCCTGCGTACCGTCGGCCTGGATGAGGAACATTATGACCGGTTTCCGCATGAATTTTCCGGTGGACAACGGCAACGAATCGGCATCGCCCGCGCGCTGATTACCCGCCCGCAGCTGATTATTGCCGACGAACCGGTTTCGGCGCTGGATATTTCGATTCAGGCGCAAATAATCAACCTGCTCTGCGACCTGCAACGCCGCTTAAAGCTGACCTATCTGTTTATCGGTCACGATCTGGCGGTCGTTCGTCATGTCAGTGATCGTATCGCGGTGATGTATTTTGGAAAAATTGTTGAATTGGCGGCCACCGAAGCACTCTACACGCATCCCCTGCACCCTTATAGCGAAGCACTCCTGAACGCCGCCCCGATCCCTGATCCGAGGCAACGCGGCAAGCGCCGGATTCTCGGCGGTGAGATTCCGTCACCCGTCGACCCGCCGAGTGGATGTGCCCTTTCTCCGCGCTGTCCCTATGCACGCCCCCTCTGCGTACAAGTTGCGCCGGAACTCGAAGAAGTCATGCCGGGACGCTGGACCGCATGTCACTACAGCACCGAGGTCGGGCGTTTCCGCCGTCAGGATCCGACTGCACCTGCGGACTGAAATACCGTCATTGTGCCATTAAGAGCACACATTTCTCATATCACGATTAAATTTTTCCATAAATAACGAATTATCATCGAAAAACAACATGTTAGATTATTGACTATACGTGTCACACATGGCACAATCGGGCTCTTTGAGACAAGGAGCGCCGATGGAACCGATCACCACAATTCGCGAACGCTGTCGTGAATGCTATTCCTGTATCCGTAACTGTCCGGTCAAGGCAATCAAGATAGTGGATAATTGCGCCGAAATCATCAACGAGCGCTGTATCGGGTGCGGTAAATGTATCAGATTGTGTTCTCAATCGGCCAAGCAGATTACTGACAGCATTGAAAAGGCACGGCGGCTATTGCATGATTCTGTCGATGTTGTCGCGGTCCTCGGCTGCTCATTCCCCGCTTTTTTCCACGACATCAAACCGGGGCAACTGGTCACCGGAATCCGCCGCCTCGGCTTCGCCGAGGTGCATGAAGGGGCGTTCGGTGTCGACCTGGTCAACGGTCCCTACACCGATATCATCAATCAGTCCGGAGGCGCGCCGATCCTCTCCAGTCACTGTCCGACCATCGTCGATCTGGTCGAACGGCACGCGCCGCAGCTGCTCCGCAATCTCGCCAAAATCGTTTCACCGATGATTGCGATTGGTCGTTTTATCAAAGCGCAGCGCAGCGCCAGAACCAAGGTTATTTACATCAGCGCCTGCATCGCCGGCAAATTTGAAATCAATGCTGAACCGGTCGCCGGGGCGGTCGATATTGTGCTCACCTATCAGGAACTGCGGCAGATGTTGAACAATGAGGGGATCGACCTGACCCGTCTGCCGTCCACACCTTTCAATGGTCTCCCGGCAAAAACTGGACGCACCTTTGCCATTTCCGGTGGCCCTTTTCAGGCGTTTGGCGTGCGTAACGACCATTTTACACCCGACTTTATTTCCATCGAAGGCGAAGACGGGGCCATCGAGATCATCAAGGATCTTGCCGCGGGACGTGTCAAACCGCGTTACGTCGATATCCGTTTTTGCAGCGGTGGCTGTATCAGCGGCCCCGGACGTAACAATCGTCTGACCACTTTTTCCAAGCGCAGTCATATCCTCGATTTTGTCGCCCATTGCAAAACCCCCTTTTCCACCGACCGCTGTTATCAGCAGCCACCCCCCGGGCTCGATCTGTCACGACGCTTCAGCAACAAATGCAAACGCCTGGAGACCCCCGGAGGAGAGGTCATTCGCCGCATCCTCGAAAAAACCCGCAAATTTGAACAGAGCGACGAACTTGACTGCGGAGCCTGTGGTTACGCAACATGTCGCGAGTATGCCGTCGCCGTCTATCAGGGGCTGGCCGAGCACGCCATGTGCCTCCCCTACCTGATCAAGAACCTCAGTGAAGACAGTATCAAGCTTGCCCAGAAATATGAACTGGCACAACGGGCACTGGAGGACAAGTTCGGTGACGAAGATATTGTTGGCAATGATCAACGCACCATCGAGACGCAGAATTTAATCAGTCAGGTCGGACCGACGCCAACCACAGTGCTGATTCGCGGCGAAAGCGGCACCGGCAAGGAGCTGACTGCCCGGGCCATTCATCGCCAGAGCCTGCGCGCCGACAAGCCGCTGGTCACGGTGAATTGTACAACGCTGTCTGACAATCTCCTCGAAAGCGAACTGTTTGGCTACAAGAAGGGCGCTTTCACCGGAGCTGGCAGCGATAAAAAGGGGCTCTTCGAGGCGGCGAACGGGGGAACAATTTTCCTCGACGAAATCGGCGACATCTCCCCCAAGGTGCAGGCCGAATTGCTGCGCGTTATCGACAGCGGCGAGATTCGCCCGGTCGGCGACAATCGAACCCTGGAAGTCGATGTTCGCCTGATCGCGGCCACCAATAAAAATCTGGAAAACGGCGTCCGCGAGGGGTGGTTTCGCGAGGATCTGTTCTATCGACTCAATGTTTTCACCATCACCATGCCACCGCTGCGCAACCGTATCGAATCACTCGAACAACTTGTACACCACTTTCTCAAGCGTGCCAGCAAGCGACTCAACAAGGAGATTGCCGGGATCGACGAGCGGGCCATTCAGGCCATGTTTCGCTACCCGTGGCCGGGGAATATCCGAGAACTGCAGAACATCATTGAGCGGGCAGCAGTTCTGACCCAAGACAACATCATCCGGTTTGAAAATCTGCCGGTCGCGCTGGCCGAACTTATTCGCACAGCGGAACGAAGCGACGAATACAGCGATTTACGTGATCAGGTAAAAAATCGCGCCGGACAGGCAGAAACCGAGCTTTTGAAACGCTGCCTGCTGGAATCGGGCGGCAACGTTACCAACGCCGCACAACGCGCCTCCATTCCGCGCCGCAGCTTCTATCGCATGCTCCAGCGCAGCGGCATCAACAGCGCTGATTTTCGAACCAAAAACGCATGACCACGACTGTGCCATGCTTGGCACAATAAATACGCTGACCGAAATCAATGTGCCAAAATTTGACCACATGTGCCGCCATTTCCCGACTTGTGTCTATTTCACAACACTCAACTGTGCCATCCATGTCACGCCTTTGCCAGATTTCAGGCATTGCCGCTCCCGGAACGACGCCATTCTCACCCTTTTCGTCATATTTATAGACTTTGATTTGTTTTGGCACATTTAATGCTTTATGAGTGATGAATGCACGGGCAATCCACTCAGACAGCTGAATTCATGCCCCCTTTACGCCGTACCGGGCTCTCTCTCCCCCGTACGGCGTTTTTTTTGCCAAGCCGACCCTATCTATTGTATAATTCGCGCTGGCAGTTTTTGGTTGCTCGACCTTTTAAGTCAGGGGGCTATTGAGGTCGGCAGACCTGTTGGAGGTTTTTATGCCCAGACGCTTGACCCCGCTCGGCATCACCACTCTGGAAGATATCAGTGCGCTGATTTTACAATCACACGATCTGGACGAGACCTTGAGCAATATCGTCGCCCTGGTGGCCAAACGCATGCGCACCGAGGTCTGCTCCATCTATCTGCTCGATGATGAAGAAACCCTGCGTCTGCGCGCCACCAAGGGTCTCTCAAAACGCGCCGTCGGCCGCGTCACCATGAAAATCAATGAAGGCCTTACCGGTCTTGCGATTGAAGAACGCCGCATCATCTCCATTGAAGATCCGGAAAAGCATCCCCGCTACCGTTATTTCAAGGAAACCCGTGAAGAACGTTTTCACTCCTTTGTCGGCGTCCCGCTCTTTGATCGCAACCAGCCGATCGGCGTTATGGCTATCCAGACCAAACTGCGCCGCGAATTCAGCCCGGAAGAAATCAGTACCCTGGCAACGATTGCCTTTCAGGTTTCCTCGGTGGTCACCAACGCGCGACTGCTCGACGCAATCAACCGGCAAGCCACGGAAAACCGGCGGGCCATGACTCATCCGGACAGCCTCTTACCGTTATCCGGCCCCGGCAAAGAGGACCACCCCGCTGCGGTCAACGTTTTCCGCGGAACGGTCGCTTATCCCGGACTGGCTTCCGGAGCCGCACATTTTCTCGATAACGACATCGGCTTCGCCGACGTGCTGATGGAAACCGGCGTTGATCCCGAGAGTGAACTTAAGCGCCTGGAAACTGCCCTTGAAAAGACCAGGATTCAAACCATCTACCTGGAAAAACGTGTCGCGGAAAAACTCTCCGAAGATGATGCCGCGATCTTTCACACGCACCTGATGATTATGGAAGATCGCACCTTTCTCGAACGCATCAAGCAGGAAATCAACAATCACCACAGCGCGCTCTACGCTTTAAAAAAGATCGTCGGAGAATATATTGGCATCTTTGAACGCATGGATGACCCCTACCTGCGCGAGCGCGCCGCCGACATGGAGGATATCGGTCGTCGACTGCTCGGCAACCTGCTTGGTCAGGAGAAGTTGTCCCTCACCCTGCTCACCCCCGGGGTGCTGATAGCCAAGACCATATTGCCGTCCGACATGGCCGCTCTCGACCATGAAAAAGTCCTCGGTATCGTTACCGAAAACGGAGAGAAAAACTCGCACGCCGTCATCATGGCCAAGTCGCTCGGCATCCCCGCGCTGGTCGGTGTCAAGGGTGTGTGCGATCAGATATTTCCAGGGATACCGGTTATCCTTGACGCCAATTCCGGCTGTCTCTACATCGCCCCCAACGACGACATCGTCGAGGAATATCAACGGATCCAGGTCGAAAGTGATCGTGAGCAAACCCGACTCGATGAATTCCTCGATCAGGCGGGGGTCACGGCGGACGGAACCGTCATCACCCTGCGCGCCAATATCGGTCTGATCAGCGACATTGGCGTCGCCCTGCGCAACGGTGCCGATGGCGTCGGACTTTACCGGACCGAGTTCCCCTACATGACCAGTGGTGATTTTCCTGATCGTGACAATCAGTACCTGCTTTACCGCAAGGTGATCGAAGGCTTTAATGGCGCACCGGTCACCATCCGCACCCTTGATATCGGTGGTGACAAGGCGCTTCCCTACTTCAAGCCGCCGCGTGAAGACAACCCTTTTATGGGCTGGCGATCGGTGCGGGTGTCACTTGACAACCGAGACATTTTCAGGACTCAGGTCGAAGCGATTCTGATGGCGGCCATGCACGGACCGATCAAATTGCTTTTTCCGATGATTTCCGGCATCGAAGAGATTCGCAGCTGCCGGGAGGTTGTTGCCGAGGCGTGTCAGGCGCTGACTGCCGAGGGGATTCTCGCGACGGACTCGGTTCCGATCGGGATTATGATCGAAGTCCCGGCGGCAATTCAGCTGGCCGAGGAATTTGCCCACGAGGTTGATTTTTTCGCCTTGGGCACCAACGACCTGGTGCAATATATGTTGGCCGCCGACCGTAACAATCCTCTTGTTAACGGCTACTATGACCCGCTTCATCCCGGCGTTCTGCGCGCCCTGCATCACGTCATCCGCGTTGCCCGGAAGCAAAACAAGGGGCTCTGCCTGTGCGGCGAAATGGCCTCTGACCCGCTCAGCCTGACCGTCCTGGTCGGCATGGGGATTCGTGAATTTTCGATGGCCGCACCGTTTGTCCCACGCACCAAGGCGTTTCTGCATCAACTCGACATCAAGACGGCAGAGGAGGCGACGGCGGCGGTTCTGAAGATGGCTGAACGTCGTGCCATTCGCGATCATTTGACACGTGTGACGAAAAAAATCACCGATACCCTGCCGCACATCTGTTTTGCGGCACCGCAGATGAATTCAGCCAATGAGCCTAAATAATTTCCCTCCATTACTGATCGGCGAACGGTTTCGCATTGTCTCCCCTGACCAGCATCCCCCCCCTTCCGCGCGGATTGATCTGATCATGTCGCGCGGAGCATTCGGTTCCGGGGAACATGAAACCACCGCCAGCTGCCTTAATCTGCTCTCCACTTTGCCTGCTCTGCGTAACTCCCGCGTCCTCGATCTCGGCAGCGGGACCGGCGTCCTGGCGCTGGCCGCTCTCAAGCTCGGCGCGGCGCACGCTGTCTGTGTTGATATTGACGCCGATGCGGTCGCCACCGCCCGGCTTAACGGACACCGCAACAACCTGTCCGATCGGCTCACCCATATTCACGGCACGTTGAATCATGTTGATAGCTGCGACTTCGACCTGATTTTGGCCAATATTTATGGTGATATCCTTGTCGCTGTAGCTCGCTCCCTTGTCGACCGGGCCCAGCCGGGGGCGACGCTGCTGTTGTCGGGCATCTTGTGGGAAGACAACTTTCCGGTACGGCAGTGCTACGAGAGGCTGGGATGCACAGTCATGGCCAACCGCATGCTGAATGAGTTCAGCTCGGTAATTCTCCACGCACCGGTATAAAGTTCTACCTAATTTATTCAATCACCGGGAGATTTTCGGCATGCGCAAGGAAACCATCTACGTCATCGGCCATTGTAATCCGGACACCGACTCAATTTGCAGTGCCATGGCCTATGCCCGGCTACGTCAGCGTCAAGGATGCGCAGAGGTGCATGCGGCCAGGGCGGGTATCCTCAACCGGCAAACCGAATTTGTACTTAACGAACTGGGACTGACCGCACCGCGGCTGCTCAATGACGTTTACCCCCGGATCGAGGATGTCATTACCGACCGCGTCGTTACGATAACTGCCGACACCCCCCTGTCACAAGCGCTGGAAATGTTTCATCAACACGATATCCGCCAACTGCCAGTGATCGATGACGACGGTCGTCCGTTGGGACTGTTGATCCTCAAACGTGTCACCGAACATATCCTGGTTTCGGGAATCGAAGCGGAAATTCGTCGGGTCAATGCATCGCCGGACTCAATTCGCGCCTGCCTCAGGGCGCAGCTATTAACCGGCCACCAAACGGAAAAAATAGAGAAACTTGAGCTTTATGTCGGTGCCATGGCCGCCGCAACCTTTCATCAGAAAATGCAAACGCTTGACCCCCGCAACATGATTGTCATTACGGGCGACCGGCAGAACATTCAGCAGCAGTGCATCGACATCGGGGTGCGGATTCTTGTCGTCACCGGTGGGTTGCCGGTCGCTGCCGCATTAATCGAGCAGGGACAAAAAAATCGGGTAACGATCCTCTCGACCCCCCTTGATTCCGCGACCAGCGCCTGGCTGACCCGTCTGTCGACTCCGGTGGGACAGGTGATCGAGAGCCAACCGACGACTGTCACCCTGACTGACCGGGTCGACGATCTGCGGCTTAAACTCATGCACGGACGTGATCCGGGGGCCATTGTCCTCAATCGGGATGGGCGGGTGGTCGGCATGGCAACTAAAAGTAACCTCCTTGGCCCCTCCCCGGTCAAACTGATCCTGGTCGACCACAACGAACTGTCGCAGGCGGTCCCCGGCGCCGACAAGGTGGAAGTTCTGGAGGTCATCGATCATCATCGCCTCGGCAATTTTCACACCGACCTGCCGATCCGTTTCATCAACCAGCCGCTCGGCAGTACCTGTACCATTGTCGCCGGACTTTACCGACAGGCCAACATCGTTCCGGAGCCGGTCTACGCCGGGCTGTTGCTCGCCGGATTGCTGTCAGACACCGTTATCCTCAAGTCACCCACGACCACGGACAGCGACCGGGAATTGTCCCAATGGCTGGGCGAGCTATCGGGTCTGGAAGTAGCTGAATTCGGGCGTCGGCTCTTTCAATCGGGGAGCACCCTCGCCGCCTATCCCACCAGACAGGCCCTGATTTTGTCCGATTTCAAAGAATTTACCACCGGCTCCACAACCTTCGGTATCGGCCAGATCGAGGTGGTAAGTTTTCAGGAATTTCACGAATTACGCGATGAGATTGAAGTTGCCCTGAACGAAATCAAGGAAATCAAACAGCTTGACATGATCGGGTTGCTGGTTACCGATATTGTAAAAGGGACAAGCCTGCTCCTCGCCCTGGGGACCAAGGAACTGCCACTGATCATCGGCTACCCGCTGCTCGACCGCAACCTTTACGAACTCAAAGGCGTTTTATCGCGCAAAAAACAACTGGTTCCGCAGCTTTTGAAAATGATTAAAAGCTGAGCCGTAACCGTCATCCCGCAATTTCGCAAGCACCCTGTCACCCCATAACTTTTGCGCTGAGGCCCCAAAAAGCGGTGTTAGAAAAAAACAGTTGACAAATCGTTTATCTGCAATTACTCTACAAAAACCATAGGGATAATAGTTTATGATTTCAAAAAAAACCAAATACGGTCTTTTGGCCTTACTGGCTCTGGCGCGCAAATATGGCGCGGGTCCCGTGCAGATTGGCGATCTGGCCGAACAGGAAGGTATTCCCAAGAAATTCCTGGAGCTGATCCTGTTGCATCTGAAAAACGCCGGTATCCTTGGTAGTCGCAAGGGGAAAGGTGGCGGCTATTTTCTGGCCAAAGATCCTGCGCAGATCACCATGGGGAGCGCGGTTCGGGTTCTGGACGGAACCTTGGCACCGGTCCCCTGTGTCAGCGCAACAGCCTATCAGAAGTGTACCGAGTGCGATGACGAAGAGAGTTGTGGCATCCGCCTGGTGATGAAGGACGTGCGTGACGCGGTCGCCAATATCCTTGATAACACAAGCGTGAAAGAAGTTCTCGTGCGCTCCAGCGATGCGGCAAAAAAAGCAAAAAAAGTGATCGATTACAGCATCTAATTTTTTTAACTATTAGTCTATAAAATCGATAGACTAGTGGCTTAAGTTGAAGACAATAACCAGACCTATCCTAGCCAAAGGAGAAAACCATGAGCCAGACATTTTCTGACAATTCCCTCAGCATCGGCGGCACCCCGCTGGTCAAACTGAACCGCATCGCCCTTGGTGGCGCTGAAGTTTTCGCCAAGATCGAGGGGCGCAACCCGGCCTACTCGGTCAAGTGCCGCATCGGCGCGGCGATGATCTGGGACGCCGAGAAAAAAGGGCTGCTCAGTCCGGGCAAAGAGATCGTCGAGCCGACCAGTGGCAACACGGGAATCGCTCTGGCCTTTGTCGCCGCCGCGCGCGGTATTCCCATCACCCTGACCATGCCTGAAACCATGAGCCTTGAACGCCGCAAGGTACTCAAGGCGTTCGGCGCCAACCTGGTGCTGACCCCTGGCGCAAAAGGGATGGGTGGTGCGATTGCGGCCGCCGAAGAACTGGCCGCCGCTGAACCGGACCGCTACGTATTGCTGCATCAATTCAAGAATCCGGCGAACCCGGCCATTCATCGCAGCACCACCGGTCCGGAAATCTGGGAGGCAACGGGCGGCGATGTCGATGTGCTGATCTCCGGGGTCGGCACCGGCGGAACAATCACCGGTATCAGTCAGTATTTTGAACAAGACAAGGGGAAGTCGCTGCACTCGGTAGCGGTCGAACCGACCGATTCGCCGGTCATCAGTCAGCACCTTGCCGGGAAAGCCATCCAGCCCGGTCCGCACAAGATCCAGGGGATCGGCGCGGGATTCATTCCGGAGACCCTCGACCTGTCTTTTGTCGACCAGGTCGAGCAGGTCAGCAACGACGAGGCGATCGACTTTGCCCGTCGCCTGGCCAAAGAAGAGGGCATCCTGGCCGGGATTTCTTGTGGCGCAGCGGTGGCCGTCGCCGCGCGCCTGGCGGCTCAGCCTGAATATGCCGGCAAAAAAATCGTGGTGATTCTGCCCGATTCCGGCGAGCGCTACCTTTCGAGCGTACTGTACGAGGGGATCGTTTGAGATCTTTTCTTTCGCCAAACGGCTTTCATCGAAGCTCACCGGAGGACCCGGAGGCCCGAAAACATAACCGAAACGCGAAGCTCACCGGACAACTGGAAGCAACGAAAAACCTTTGAGGACAATGAAAAATGCGAACGGTCAATTTTAAATCAATAATGACTCTGGTGTTTGCAGCCCTGCTTTTGATTACAGGAGCGGCTTCAGCCAAGGAGTACACCCTGCTCAACGTCTCCTACGACCCGACCCGTGAACTCTACAAAGAGTACAATGAGGTATTTGCCAAACATTGGCTGTCTAAAACCGGTGATGCCGTCAAAGTGAACCAGTCTCACGGTGGCGCCGGCAAGCAGGCCCGCGCGGTTATCGACGGTCTGGAAGCAGACGTGGTCACCCTGGCGCTGGCGTATGATATCGACGCCATCGCCGAGCGGACCGGACATTTCGGCAAGGAGTGGCAAAAACGCCTGCCGCATAACAGCGCCCCTTACACCTCAACCATCGTCTTTCTGGTGCGCAAGGGGAACCCCAAGGGGATTCACGACTGGGACGACATCATCAAGCCGGGTGTTGCGGTCATTACCCCCAACCCGAAAACCTCGGGTGGCGCGCGCTGGAACTATCTCGCCGCCTGGGGCTACGCGCTGAAAAAGAATGCTGGTGATGAAAAAGCCGCCCGCGGCTTCGTCACCGCTCTCTACAAAAACGTGCCGATTCTCGATTCCGGTGCCCGCGGTTCGACCACCACCTTCGTCAAGCGCGGGATCGGCGATGTCTTCCTCTCCTGGGAGAACGAGGCGTTTCTGGCGATCAACGAACTTGGCCCCGACCAGTTCGAAATCATTGTCCCTTCGGTCTCCATTCTGGCCGAACCGCCGGTGACGGTGGTCGACAAGGTAGCGAAAAAACATGGCACCTTCGAGGTGGCCAAGGCCTACCTCGAATACCTCTACAGTCCGGTCGGGCAGAAGCTGGCGGCCAAGCATTACTATCGGCCGGTCGCTCCCGAGCATGCTGATCCGGCCGACATCGCCCGGTTTCCGAAGGTCAACCTGTTCACGGTCGACGAACTGTTCGGCGGCTGGCAAAAAGCTCAAAAGACCCATTTTGCCGACGGCGGCACCTTTGACCAGATCTACGTCCCGTCACGGTAATTGTCATTGGCCGGGGCACACCCTTCGTGCCCCGGCAAACCTGACCTGAGCGGGCGACCGCAGGGAGTATCACGTATGAACTTCGTTCTCAAACAGCGCAGCGTCCTCCCCGGTTTCGGCCTGGCGATGGGCTTCACAATTCTCTATTTGAGCCTGATCGTCCTGATTCCGCTCTCCGGCCTGCTGTTCAAGACCGCCACCCTCTCCTGGGTCGACTTCTGGGGCACCGTCTCTTCGGCGCGGGTACTCGCCTCCTTCCGCCTGACCTTCGGCGCGGCCTTGATTGCCGCTTTGATCAACGGCGTCTTTGGTCTGCTGGTCGCCTGGGTGCTGGTGCGCTACAAAATTCCCGGCAAGCGGATCATCGACGCGCTGGTCGATCTCCCCTTTGCCCTGCCGACGGCGGTAGCCGGAATCACCCTGGCCGGACTCTACTCCAGCAACGGCTGGATCGGCCGTTACCTCGAACCGCTGGGGCTCAAGATCGCCTACACCCCGTTGGGAATCATGGTGGCGATGACCTTTATCGGCATCCCGTTTGTGGTGCGTACGGTGCAGCCGGTGCTGGAGGATCTGGAGAAAGAGCTGGAAGAGGCCGCCGCCTGCCTCGGCGCCAACCGCTGGCAGACCTTTGTCCGGGTGATCTTTCCGGCTATCACCCCGGCGCTGTTGACCGGCTTTGCCCTGGCCTATGCGCGCGCCATCGGTGAATATGGCTCGGTGATCTTTATTGCCGGCAACATGCCGATGGTCTCGGAGATCACCCCGCTTTTGATCATCACCAAGCTGGAGCAGTACGATTACGCGGGCGCCACAGCCATCGCCTCGGTGATGCTGCTCTTTTCGTTTCTGATTCTGCTGAGTATTAATCTGATCCAGTGGTGGAGCCGGCGCCATGCCGAAGGCTGAGGGAGAAGACCATGACAACGCAATCGATAACTCCGAACACGCTTGGCGACGCCGCCCTGACCGAGCCGAAACTGGTCCGCTGGCTGCTCAGCGGTCTGGCGCTGATCTTTCTCGCCCTGTTTCTGTTCGTGCCGCTGGTGGCGGTTTTTGTTCAGGCGCTGGAGAAGGGGCTCGGCGCCTACTGGGCGGCGATTATCGAACCGGACGCCCTGGCGGCGATCCGTCTGACCCTGATCGCGGCGGGGATCAGTGTGCCGCTCAACCTGGTCTTCGGCATCGCCGCCGCCTGGGCGATCACCAAGTTCAAGTTTCGCGGCAAGGCGTTTCTGATCACCCTGATCGATCTGCCGTTTTCGGTCTCGCCGGTCATCTCTGGCCTGATCTACGTGCTGCTGTTCGGTCTGCAGGGGTGGCTCGGACCCTGGCTCAAGGCCCACGATATTCAGCTGATCTTCGCCGTCCCCGGCATCGTGCTGGCGACGATCTTTGTCACCTTCCCCTTTGTCGCCCGTGAATTGATTCCGCTGATGCAGGCGCAGGGGACCGAAGAGGAGGAGGCGGCGCTGGTCCTCGGCGCCAGCGGCTGGCAGATCTTCTTCCGGGTCACTCTGCCGAATGTCATCTGGGGGGTCCTCTACGGCGTGATTCTCTGCAACGCCCGGGCGATGGGGGAATTCGGCGCCGTTTCGGTCGTCTCCGGGCATATCCGTGGGCTGACCAACACCCTGCCGCTGCATGTCGAGATCCTCTACAACGAATATAACTTTGTCGCTGCCTTCGCGGTCGCGACGCTGCTCGCGCTGCTGGCGCTTTTGACGCTGGTGGCCAAGGCGCTGCTGGAAAGAAAAGTTCGCCAGAAAGTAAAAGCCACCAGCAAACCGATTGGAGTGGAATAATCCCATGGGAATTCAGATCCAGAACATCTCGAAAAATTTCGGCCATTACACCGCCCTCGACCAGATCGATCTCAACGTCCCTTCCGGCGAGCTGGTCGCCCTGCTCGGTCCCTCCGGCTCGGGCAAAACCACCCTGCTGCGGATCATCGCCGGGCTGGAAACCCCCGATGCCGGCAGCATTCATTTCGACGGCGAGGAGACCACGCAATGCAAAGTGCGCGAGCGCCAGGTCGGCTTCGTCTTTCAGCACTACGCCCTCTTTCGGCACATGACGGTCTTTGACAACATCGCCTTCGGGCTGACGGTCAAGTCGCGCGCCGAGCGTCCGGGCAAAGCACAGATCAGCGCCCGCGTGCATGAGCTGTTGGGTCTGATTCAGCTTGACAACCTGGCTGATCGTTATCCCGCCCAGCTCTCCGGTGGCCAACGCCAGCGCGTCGCCCTGGCCCGGGCGCTGGCGACCGAGCCAAAGGTGCTGCTCCTCGACGAGCCGTTCGGGGCGCTCGATGCCAAGGTCCGCCAGGAGCTGCGCCGCTGGCTGCGCAAGCTGCATGACGAAATCCACGTCACCAGCGTCTTTGTCACTCACGATCAGGAAGAGGCGCTGGAAGTGGCCGACCGGGTGGTGGTGATGAATCAGGCGAAGGTCGAACAGGTCGGCACCCCGGAAGAGGTCTATGACCACCCGGCCAATCCATTTGTCTATGGATTTCTCGGTAACGTTAATCTGTTTCATTGTCGGGTGAATGAAAGCGGCGGACAGCATGGCGAAAGCACCTTCCCGGTCGACAGCGATGGGGTGAATATCGGCTATGTGCGCCCCGGTGATATCCGCATTCTCCGCCGCGCCGAATCGGCAGCGGATATCGCTGCCGAGGTGGTCTTTATCCAGGGAGCCGGGGCTTTGCCACGGGTTGAGCTGCGCCGCGTCGATAACGGTGAAACGGTGCATGCCGAGCTACCCCGCGAGCAATACCGGCAGCTGGAGCTGAAAATCGGTGAACAGGTGTACATCCAGCCAACCAACATCCGGGTCTTCGTACCCGATTACCAGATCTGACCGGTCTTTCCGGCCCAGACGCAAGGAGGACGCCATGGAGCGTAACGAAAACCCGACCTCTCCGGATTTCTGGCACAAGGACATTGAGACGGTAACAGTTTAGTCCCCTTTGCGTTTGCCGAGGCAAAGCATCTAAGAGGGACATTCTATAGTCCGCCTGTCAAGCTGAATCTATAATCTCTTAAAATTAAATGGTTAGCTTTTAACGTGAATCCCGGACGCACGTATCCCGTGTTTGTAAAATGGCGAGTTTCTCACTTTT
>JAHYIW010000031.1 GCA_019429445.1 Desulfuromonadaceae bacterium | reverse complement strand
CCGAGCCGGTATCGAAAATCGCTTCACCGGCATCAACGTCGCTGACGGTCAGGGTGCCGCTGACGGTCAGGTCGGGAGAGCTCGCATCTTCACTGACGCTGCCGGTATCGCTGTCGCCAACCTCCACACTGATCGTTGCCGCATCGTTGACGCCGGTCACGGTCACGGTGACCAACTGGTCAACCGTACCACCATGGCCATCGTTGATCGTAACGGTGAATTTCTCGTCGACGGTCTCGTTGGCCTTTAAAGTTTGGGTGGCGCTGTTATCCAGGTCATAGGTCCAGCCCACCGTGCCGGGCTCGGTCGTCCCGTCTTCGGTTACGGCGGACATCGTCAGGGTTCCCCCTAACGTATTGCCAGCATCGGCAGTCACCAGAGTGGTGTGGGTATCGGTCAGATCAATGTCGTTAAAGATGATTGTACCGCTATCAGACAGGGTCGGGTTCGCGGCGTCTTCGGTGACACCACCGGTGACATCGGTACCTGCGGCGGTAATTGTCGGCCCATCGTTCGTACCGCTGACGATCACGGTAATGGTATGGGTGTCTGTGCCGTCGAAACTGGCCACCGTATACTTAAGTGTTTCGCTTTCAGTGGCCCCGAGATATTGCACATCGGCGTTCGCGACCGTGTAGTTCCACGTGCCGTCGGCCAATATGGACAGGCTACCCAGAGCGGCACGACTGGAGTTGACCGTATCGAAGACCACCGAGCCGGTATCGAAAATCGCTTCACCGGCATCAACGTCGCTGACGGTCAGGGTGCCGCTGACGGTCAGGTCGGGAGAGCTCGCATCTTCACTGACGCTGCCGGTATCGCTGTCGCCAACCTCCACGCTGATCGTTGCCGCATCGTTGACGCCGGTAATATTGACCGTCACCGTTTGCTCATCAAAACCGCCATTCTCATCGGTGACCCGTACGGTAAAGGTGTCGGTAACGATTTGCCCATCCGCTAGATTCTGTACGACCGAAGAAACTCCATTCGTGCCATTATTCAGGATATAAGTCCACTCGCCGGTGTTCCCGTTGAGTGACAATCCTCCATATGTGCCGGTAGCGCCACCCTCGATGCTCCAGGTTGGTGGGTCGATGGCGTCCAGATCGGTGGAGATCAACGTGCCGGTTGCTGTCAGCGTGGTGTCTTCCTCGACGCTGCCAGAGGTTACACCGCTGATGACGGGATCGTCGTTAGTACCAGTCATGGTGACAGTAATGGTCTCGATGGTACCGTCAACTGCGGTCACATTAACGCTGTCGTAATAATCAACGCCATCAACAAACTCGTTATGAGCATTGTCCATGGTGTAAATCCAGGATCCATCTGTATCGATGGTGAACTTGCCGTAGCCGCCGGTGCCCGGCACCAGGATCTGGGGAGAAAATTCATTCGGATTGTCGATGTCAGTAACGTCTAATTTGCCGCTGATGATCTGTGCCGCGTCGGTTTCGACAGCTGTTCCGCTAACGTCGCCAGTGATCGCTGCCGCATCGTTGGTCCCGTTGATGGTAATGGTGATATCGGCGGGGGTTCCATCGGCGGTAATAACAGTAATCGTATCCGTCAGTGTTTCGCCAGCCCCCAATTTCTGGATTGCCTCCAGGCTATTGTCGACAAGATAGCCCCAAGTTCCATCCGCATTGAGACTGATACTTCCATAATCACCAGAAATACTCCCGGGAACAAACTCGTCCAAGCCGTCGACATCATTGATTGTCAAAGCTCCCCCGGTCAGCAGCACCTCCGCTCCAGCGACGCCGGAGATGTCCACGTCTTCAGTCACACTGCCGCTGGTGTCGCCACTGATGACGGCCCGATCGTTGCTGCCGGTGATGGTGATCGTTACCGTCTCGCTGTCCGACAACGGCGCCGCGTTGTCGTCCGTCGCCGTCACCGTATAGGTCAAGATCAGCGTCTCGCCGTTCGCCAGGTAATCGAACGCTTCGCTGCCGGAATCAAAGCCCCAACTCAGAGTGTTAGTCGTCTGCATGTTGTCCAGAACGGTCACTGGATTCACGATGAACATCGCCTGTAACGCTGCATCCGTCGGTGCCGCCGTATCACCGCGATCGGACGTCCCGCTCACCGCCAAAGAGAAGGTCGCACTCACCACATCGGTGACATCAGTGTCCGAGACCGTCAACGTCCCACTTGTGCTCAACGCCGCGTTCGTCTCAGCCAAGCCCACGGCGTCGGGCCCGTTGGTGATTTCTGGCGCATCGTTGCTGCCGGTCACGGTGATGGTGACGGTCTGAACCGCGCTGGTCGCACCCATGTCGTCGGTGGCGGTGTAGGTAAAGCTGACGACTCGATTTTCTCCAACGGCCAGATCGTCGAAGGCGGCTCCGGGATTGAAACTGTAACTACCATCTGCGTTGAAGGTCAGTAAACCTGCGGCAACTGTCCCGACCAACGCATAACTTGTGATGGTGCCGTCCACGTCGGTCGCGGCAGGAACATTGCTGTTCAGGACCACGTTCTCGCTCGTACTCCCGCCCCCATCATAGGCGACCGGCGCATCATTCACCGGGGTGATATCCATGGTCGCCGTGCCGCTGGTCGTTCGCGGGTCGAGAACACCGTTGGTGGTGCCGTTGTCGGTGATGGTATAGCTGAAACTGACGCTGCTGTCGTCGTTGGTTGCCGGGGTGTAGTTCCAGCTGCCGTCGCCGTTGTCCACCAGGGTTCCGCTGCCGGAACTGATGCCGAGGTTACTCGCCGTGAGGGTGTTACTTTCGACATCGGCAGCGGTGCCCAGCAATTCCGCTTGAGTGATCACCCGGACGCCGCTGTCCTCAGCCATCGCTGTCAGCGTGACGGTGCTCGTTGTCGGGACGTCGTTGACCGGGGTGATATCGAGGGTGGCGTTGTTGTTGTTGATGGTGGTGGTGCCGTCGCTGATGTCGTAGCTGAAGCTGACACTGCTGTCGTCGTCAGCTGCCGGAGTGTAGTTCCAGGTACCGTCGCCGTTATCGCTCAGGGTGCCGCTGCCAGCGGTCAGGTTGCTGACGGTGAGGGTGTCGCCGTCGATATCGGTGGCGTTGGCCAGCAGTTCGGCCTGGGTGATGACCCGCATGCCGCTGTCTTCAGCGATCGGGGTCAGTGTCACGGCGCTTGATGTTGGCGCATCGTTCGTCCCGGTCACGGCGATGGTGACGGTCTGAACCGCGCTGGTTGCACCCCCATCGTCGGTGGCGGTGTAGGTAAGGCTGACGAGGCGACTTTCTCCAACCGCCAGATCGTCGAAAGCGCTTCCGGGATCGAAGGAGTAACTGCCGTCCGGGGCGAAGCTCAAGGTTCCCTCGGCAACGGTATCGACCAGCTGGTAGCTGGCGATGGTGCCGTCCACGTCGATGGCGGCCGGGACATTGCTGGTGAGGACCGTGTTCTCCCCGGTGGTCGCGCTGCTGTCGACGGCGACCGGCGCATCATTCACCGGTGTGATATCCATGGTCGCCGTGCCGCTGGTCGTTCGCGGGTCGAGAACACCGTTGGTGGTGCCGTTATCCGTAATGGTATAGCTGAAACTGACGCTGGTATCGTCATCGGCTGCCGGGGTGTAGCTCCAGGTGCCATCGCCGTTATCGACCAGAGTCCCGCTGCCGGAGCTGATACCCAGGTTGCTCACCGTCAGGGTATCAACTTCCACGTCTCCAGCGTTGCTCAGCAACTGCGTCGCTGTGATCACGCGAACACCGCTGTCTTCAGCGATGGCCGCCAGAGTCACGGGACTTGTTGTCGGTGCATCGTTAATTGGGGTGATGTCCAACGTGGCGGTAGTGTTGATAGTGCTGGTGCCGTCGCTGATATCGTAGCTGAAGCTGACATTGGTATCGTCATCAGCTGCCGGAGTGTAGTTCCAGGTACCGTCGCCGTTATCGCTCAGGGTGCCGCTGCCGGAGTTGTTGATCAGAGTGCTGGCGGTGAGGGTGTCGCCGTCGATATCGGTGGCGCTCGCCAGCAGTTCGGTCTGGGTGATGATCCGCACGCCGCTGTCTTCAGCGATCGGGGTCAGTGTCACGGCGCTTGATGTTGGCGCATCGTTCTGCCCGGTGATCGTCACGGTTACCGTCTCGGTGCTTGTGGCACCGGCGGCATCGGTCACCGTATAGGTAAAGCTGTCAGTCGTTGTGTCCCCCACAGCCAACGACTCGAACTGACCGTTCGGATCATAGCTGAATGTGCCGTCACTGTTGTTGGTGACGCTGCCCAGCGTCCCGGTCGTGTCGATGGCAAAGGTATGGGTATCGCCGGTATCGGCATCGCTGTAGATGGAACTGATGGTGATGCTCGGGCCGTCCTCGGCCACAGTATCTGTCACCGCCAGCGCCAGCGGCGCATCGTTGACGTCATTGACCGGGATATTCAGCGCCTTGGTATAGCTCAATCCCCCAGCATCGGTCACCTGCACATTGATAGCCAGGGACGGATTCGTTTCGAAATCGATAGCGCCGTTAACGCGTAATTCGTTGCCGACAATCGTGACCAGACCGTTGTCGAGATCATTGCTGCCATCACCGGAAACAAGGGAATAAGTGAAGCTGTCACCGGCATCATCATCCGTGGTGGTCAGGAGTCCGATCACCGTTCCGGGCATGGAGTTCTCGTTAACCGTGCTTGACGATAACGAGATATCAGTCGGAAATTCGTTGACATTGGTAACGTTAAGGACGACGTCGGCGACAACAGAGATATTCCCTGCCGCGTCCTGGGCTTGAACGCCGAGGGTAAAGTTGTTCGGCAGGTTCTCGAAGTCGTTAGCGCTCGCAGCGGCATCGATTCCGGCGGCGGGCAGGGTGATCCGACCGCTATTGTCGATAGCGAAGTAGCCGTTATCATTACCGCTGGTTATCTGAAAGGCCGTTACGCCAACGGCGTCGGTGGCAACCACCGTGCCGACGACTGTCCCGACCTGGGACTGGTTTTCATCAAAGCTGAAAGCTTGTCCGCTGGCAACAGCGGGGCCGGTGTTATCCAAGGTCAAAGTCAAGGTGCCGATATTACTGGTATTCCCGGCGACATCGGTCTGCCTGACGTCGACGCTGTTGGCCCCTTCAATCGCCGTAAAGTTCGATGTCCAGGTTGATCCACCATCGATCGAGTACTCAACCACGGCACCGGCCTCGATGCCGGTCAGGCTCAGGGTGCCGCTGGTGCTGATTTTGTCGGTGGAACTGCTGCCGCTATCGAGGGACAGCGCCACACTCGGGGCGATCGGTGCGGCGGTGTCCAAAGTAAAGGTCAGGCTGCCGACGTTACTGGTATTCCCGGCCCCGTCGGTCTGGCGCACGGCCACGGTGTTGGCACCCTCGGTGGCGGTGAAGGTGTTGCTCCAGGTCAATCCGCCATCGATCGAGTACTCGACGGTGGCCCCGGCTTCGATCCCACCGAGGGTCAGGGTGCCGAGCTTGCTGATGTGGTCTGCATTGAAGGTGCCGCCGGGAGCGGTATCGCTGGTTAACGCCACGGTCGGTGCCAGCGGAATCGCGGTATCGATATCGTAGCTGTTTGAATTGGTGGTGCCGCTGTTGCTGTTGCCAGCCAGGTCGGTCACGCTGGCATCTTTGAGGGTAATGACGTTGTTGGTCGACTCCAGATTGGCTGTCGGTGTGAAGATCCCCGTCCAGGTCTTGCCGCCGTCGGCGCTGCTGACGGTTGTCAGTGTGCCATTGATGACATTCAGATCGGCGTTGGTGAAACCGGTCACCGCGGCATCGAAGGTGATCGTCACCAGCGACGTTTCCCCGGCGCTCAGGGCGGTATCGGTCACCACAATGGTCGCGGTTGGCGCGGCGGTGTCGACGGTGAAGGACAGGGTGCCGATATTACTGGTATTCCCGGCGACATCGGTCTGCCTGACGTCGACGCTGTTGGCCCCTTCAATCGCCGCAAAGCTCGATGTCCAGGTTGATCCCCCATCGATCGAGTACTCAACCACGGCCCCGGCCTCGATGCCGGTCAGGCTCAGGGTGCCACTCCTGGTGATTTTGTCGGTGGAACTGCTGCCGCTATCGAGGGACAGCGCCACACTCGGGGCGATCGGTGCGGCGGTGTCGAGAGTGAAGGTCAGGCTGCCGACGCTGCCGGGGTTTCCAGCGGCATCGAGCTGCCGGACCGTGACCGTGTTGACCCCTTCTGCCGGGGTGAAATTGGTCGACCAGTTCAGGCCACCGTCGATGGAGTATTCGAGCGTAGCTCCGGCTTCGACAGCGGTTAGCGCGAGAGTGCCGACCGTGCTGATCTGGTCCGCGCCGCTGGTGCCGCTGTCTGTGGTCAGGGAGACTCCGGGAGCAGTCGGTGCAATCAAATCAACGGCGTAACTTGTGGTGGCGGTGGCAGTGCCGATGACCCCGCCGAAATCGGTGACGATGGCAGCATTGACTGTGGTGTCTGCTGCGAGGTCGGTGCCGTTGACATTGATGCTGAAGGTTCTGTCGGCCTGAACCAGACCGGTGGAATCAACGCCGTTGACGGTCAAGGTAATTTTATCACCGACCTGGGCATCGCCGCCGACGCTGCCGGTGATTGCAACGATACCACCGGCTTCGGCGATATTGATGATGTTATCGCCAGTAATCGTCGGCACCAGTGCGATCGTCGGTACCGGGATGGTGATGTCGATGGTGTATTCTGCGGAGTCGGTGGCAGTGGCGGGGTTGCCGGCGGGATCACTGGTAGTGATACTGGCAACGACTGTTTTGTCACTGTCAGCAACCAGATCGGATCCGGCGACAGCGATACTGAAGGTCATGTCGGTCCGCACCTGACCGGTATATTCATGGTCATTCACCAACAGGGTAACGGTGTCACCAATCCGGGCATCGCCGCCAGCCGTGCCGGTGATGGCAACGGCACCGCTGGCTTCGGAGATATTGATGATGTCGTCAGCGGTGATATTTTGATCAAGGGTAATCGTCGGGACTGGTGGCGTAATGTCGACCGTGTAGCTTGCGCTGTCGGTGGCGCTGCCGGGGTTGCCCGCTGCGTCGCTGGTGATGATACTGGCAACAACCGTTTTGTCACTGTCGGCGACCAGATCGGACCCGGCCACGTCAATACTGAAGGTCATGTCGGCGCGCACCAGGCCGGTGTAGTCAACGTCGTTCACCGTCAGGGTGATCAGATCACCGACCTTGACCTCGCCGCCGAGCGTGCCGCTGACCACAACATCTCCAGCTGCTTCGGCACTATTAATGACGCCGTCGGCGGTGATCGCTGGATCAAGGGTGATGGTCGGGACTGGAGCCGTGATGTCAACACCGTACCCTTCACTGTCGGTGCCGGGGTTGAGAGCGCCATCGGTGGTGGTGACAGCGTCGATCGTTTGATCGCTGTCGGCGGCCAGATCGGCACCGGCAACATTGATGCTGAAGCTTTTATTGTCAAGAACCACGCCGTTATATTCAACATTGTTGACTGTGAGGGTGACGGTGTCACCGATCTGGGCTCCGCCCCCGACGGTGCCGGTTATAACAATGTTGTCGGCGGCTTCGGCAATATTGACGATATCATCGGCGGTAATGTCGTTATCCAGGGTGATGGTCGGGTCAGATATATCGAGAACTTTTTGCGCGGCTTTATAGACTGAAGGCCGGGGGGTGATGACCGGCACAACCGGATCTGTCTCGACATCGACAAGCAGTTCGTTGGGCATCGGCGAGCCCAGACCGGGGCCTTTTCCGGAGACAGCGGTACCGTTGCTGACCTGGGTCATCGGTGCGGTTAATGTTGCTTTGTCGATGAGCGGGATATTGTCGGGGTTGTCTGCCGGTGTTTCCGGTGAGTCTGGTTTTACGACAGGTTCAAGGACATCAACATGTTCACTCACCACCCGCAAGCTGCCGGCTTTGGCCAGATTGGTGATGCCAACCATTTTGAAAAGATCGGCCAGGGTTGACTGTTCGCTCCCTGCGAACGGCTCGATACCGGCGCCGGCGGTGAAGGACGCATCGAAAATGACCGGATAGACTGTATTGCCAAGAGCCTCAAGGGCACCATTGGGGATGATCACGTAACTGCCATCGGCAAAGCTTAACAACAAATCGACATCCGCGACATCGACCGCACTGAGCTCTGCTGCCCCATGCGGAATGATAATCGTTCCGTTCGGGGTCATAACGGCACGGACAATGTTTTGCCCCGCTCCGGACGCTGTTGCCGCCGGGCCTTGTTGGTTATCGTTATGGTTTGCCATGGCCACCTCTGTTTACCTGCATCGTCTTCAGTGCACTTGAATAATTTTTCTTACGTGGTTGTTTCCATGTCGTTCAGTGCGTCAGCGTCAGTCTCCGGCGCGACAGCGCACGGTTCTGTTGCTGGTGGTTCGGGAGCCCGCTGCTCGGTCAGGGCATCAAACCGGTTACAGATTTCTTGCGTGCCGTGTGCGGCGTGGTGGGCGAGGGTTTCGAGTTGCCTGCCGAGCTGTTGCAGCGTGGTGCAAACCTCGCCCTGCGTCTCCTCAAGTCGCCGCTGCGACGCTTCGATGGCGGCCGCCAGGGGGGGAACCAGTGCGGAAATTCGGGAACAGATTTCCTGGTCACCCGTGTCGGTCGTCTGCGCGATGGTGTCGAGCTGACCACGGAGCTGTTGCAGCTCCTGACTCAAATCGCGCTGTGTATCGCGCTGGATCTGCTGCGATTCTTTGACCCCGGTGGCCAGCTGTTCGATCACTTCGGAAACTTTTGAACGGACGGCTTCGTTGCCGGTTTCGGTCGCATTCAGAATCGTGTCAAGTTGGATGCCCAGCTGCTGCAATCGCTCGTGCAAGGCACTGTTTGCACTGGCGAAAAATTGGCTGGACTTGTCGGCATCAGCGGCCAGGCGGGACGCCAGCGTCGAGATTTGGGTGTCGATGGTGGCCGTGCCGTTTTCCGCGGAATTTAAAATTGCGGTGAGCCGGTCGCCAAGCTGCTGCGATTCCTGACGGAAGGTATTGTTGGCGTGGTTGAGTAAAATGTGTGTTTCCCTGGCATCGGCCGCAAGGTGCACCGTTAATTCGGAAATTTGCGCGCTGATTTCGCCGTTGCCATTCTCCATGCTGTCGAAAATTGTGCCGAGCCGGGTACCCAGCTGCTGCAACTCCTGGCGGAAACCGTTCCCGGCTTCGGTCTGCTCAACCAGCGCCCGCAACATATCGGCGCGCTGGTTCTGAAAGTCGTCGATTTCAGCGGCCAGCGCCCGTTGTTGCAAGCGCGCCGCCTCAGCCAGCCTTTCCCGCTCTTCGATCTGGTGCGCATCGATCAGCGCTCTTGATTGCCGTTGTTCATCAACCTGCATGTTCAGCAGTTTATGTGTTTCTTGCGCGGTTCCGGCCAGATGAACGGTCAATTCAGAAAGTTGGGTGGCAATTTCTCCAGTGCCTTTACCCAGCACGGTGAAGGCGGCATCGAATTGTCTGCCGAGCTGTTGCAGTTCGCCACGGAAATTATTGTTGGCCACATTTTGCTCTGTCAGGGCATGGAGCATGTCCGCCCGTTGTTTTTTGAAATCGTCGATTTCAGCGGCCAGCGCGCGTTGGCGCTGCCGACCTGCTTCAGCCAGGCGTTCTTCAATGCGGAGCAGAATGTTTGTTGTTGCATCACCAGAGACCGCTTCCCCGGTGGCGGCCGCTGGCGCTCTGAAACTGACACTTTCGAATGACAGCGCAGTTTCAATATGGCGGGCAACTTCCGAGCTGAGCAAGGAGAAAATATCCCCCTGCAAGCGCCGAATGCCGACCATCATCAAGCCCAGAATAATCGATCCGAGCAGGCCGAACATCGAGGCCGAAAAGGCAATCCCCATCGACTGCATCGGCGCTTTCATGCGTTCGATCATGGTCCGGAATACCAGCAGCGGACTTGCGTTCTGCATGTCGATATCGGCAAAACTGCTGATCAGGACGGAAATATCATTGAGGGTCGCCAGCAGGCCGATAAAGGTTCCGAGCAACCCCATCCCGACCAGCAGCCCGGTCAGATATTGAGGTAAAGCGTTGCGGCGCACCAGTCGCGCCCTGGCATTGATCAGTTCGTGCTCAATCGCCACTTGCTCCTGGTGGGAAATAGAGCGATTGCCGGATGAGGCCACCATTTGCAGCAGGCAGGCAATGTCGACCGTGTACTTGGCGGTCATTTTCCGCAAAGTCGCCGAGTCTGCTTTACTATGGATCGCCCTGGAAAATTCGACCAGGACTCTGGCCTCGCGAAGCAAGCGAAAAGCGCTGACGAGGATCAGTGTCCCGCCGACCAGAATAATCGTAAAGATCGTGTAGTTGATTTGTGGATGGGGGTTGCGGGTGATGGTTAATTTGATCGCGTCAAGAAAAATAACCGACCCGCTTAGGAGCAGCACAAAGGGCAGCGATATCAGGATGTAGTAGACTTTGAGTTGTTTAAACATGAAATACCCTCTTTTGAAAAATTATATTTGTTATGAAACTCAATTGGCTCGAAAGGCGCCGTCACGAAATTTCAATAGTGGTGAAAGAATGTATGACAAGATGGTTCGCTTGCCGACAGCAATATCGGCACTCGCCGCCATGCCGGGCATCAGCACTCCCGGTTGCCGCGCGCGTGACCGCAGTGTTGAGATATCAACCTCCACATTGACCCGGTAATAATGGTTGTCCCGCTCATCGCGCAGCGTGTCCGCACTGACATCGGTCACGTAGCCTTCAAAAGTGCCATAGGTTGCATAGTCATAAGCGCCCACCCTGACGCGAGCCGGTAAACCACGGCGCAGGTGGGCGCGGTCGTTCGGGTTTGAGCGGGTCTGAATGACGATGCGCTGATCACTCGGTGTGATTTCGAGCAGCACTTCGCTGGGACGAACAACCGCACCGATAGTCGTGATATTCAATTTATTGATGAGTCCGGCCACCGGGCTACGGACGATATTTCGATCAAACCGGTCAGCACTCGATTTAATTTCGTGTGTCAATTGCTGAATTTCCTCACGCACTTTTGTCAAGGCGGAGGAGGCTTCGGCGCGAAAGCGTGCAACAGCTTCCTTGATCCGCGATTCAGCCTCCGCATGTGCGGCTTCCAGCCGTGGCAGCGCATTGGTTGTTGCGGCGATTTCCGCGTTAAGCTGCTGAATACGCATTTGGGCATCGAGTACTTCGAGTTCGGAGGCGGCGTTATCTTTTCTCAATTTATCGATAACCCGATATTTCTGTTTTGCCAGATCGAGTTCATCAAGCAGATTCCGATGTTTGGAATTAAGTTCGGCAAGTTCACTTTCTTTCTGTCTGCTCATCGCCTCCAGGACCTTGACCTCTTCGGCAAGTTGGGTTCGCCGCGCCTGCCAGGCGGCGGTTTCCACGTTGATCACGCGGGGATCACCCAGCCCTGGCGGAAAGGCAAGCGTGTTATTGCCGTGCAGTTCGGCGTTCAAGCGGACTTCGCGTCCGAGCAAGGCATCAATCTTCGACTGCTCTTGTCCCAGGCTGGAGCGGGTCTGAATATCCGATAGCTCAATCAACGGCTGTCCGGCCGCCACGACCTCCCCCTCCCGGATCAATATGTTGCGAACAATGCCCCCCTCCAGATGCTGGACAAGCTGCGATTTCCCGGCCGGGATGATTTGACCTTCGGTCCGCACGATGACGTCAACTTCGGCGAATCCGGCCCACAACATCACGCTGCTACTGCTGAGCAACAACAACAGCACAAAAGTGCGTTGTGGTGACAGCCCCGTAAAAAAGGCCGTCAGTTTGCGTGGGTTGAGAAAGCGCGACATCATTCAATAGGCCCGAACCCTGACCACCGAGGCATTCGGATTTTCGTTTCCTTCAAGCACCGAGATATCGATATTCTCGCTCGGCATCAACATTTCGATCAAGATATTGCGGACCGACATCGCCCGATAGAAGCCCATGCGCCGGGCTTCGGAGAAACCGACCGGGACTTCAACATAGATTCCGGCTTTTTGGCTGGCAGCGACCGGTGCCAGCAATTCGGTCAACTGTTCGTGTTCGTCAGGAGTAAACGCCACCGCATCATTTTCAAAGCGCACGACAACTTCCGACTCGTAGCTGTTGGTTACATCGATTCCCTTGAGCGGTTTTGGCATGTCGAATTTAGCTTCGATGGTTTGTGCCGAACCGGCGGATTGAACGTCCTGAGCCGCGCGCTGCGCAAGGAGCATATTCAACCGTTTGATCTCGCGTTTCAGCGCAACATTTTCGCTCATTGCGTCGGTGGCGCTGGCGCTAACTGGGGGTTTTTGTTGTTCGACAATCGGCGCTTGCTGGGTAGCAGGCTGCTTGCTCGATCGCCCCAGTTCGAGGGCGAACATGAAGACCGCAACGATCAGAATCGTCAGCAGAAAAAGCAGATTCAAAATCAGGTTGGTCGTGGCGTCGACATAGCCCGGCCAGAAAATATCCGAGCCGTCATTATCATCGTGACGTGCAGACATAGTGACTACCTATCCTTTTGCTGGGGGTGCAGAGAATACGTGCCCCCTTTGATTGAGGTACGAAGTTCGGTCCTGCCCGGTAGCGGCAGTGTCATCGGTCGTTGCCCACGGGGTGCCGAAGGTCAGGCGAATCAGCTGGGCCACGGCGTTCATTTCAAGAATATGCAGGCTGACCAGGCGGGAACGAACCTGATACATCCGGTCATAGACATCAAGGAGATCCAGCAGCGACTGGTTGCCGGACAGCATCCGCTTTGACATGGCTTGTGCCGCAGTTGTAATCGATTGCAGTTCCAGATAGCCCGACGCAATTCGCCCACGGGTTGTGGTCAGCGCCGCGTAGTTGACCGACAGCGATTTAACCACCAGCCGTCGCTGATCGTCGAGTCGATAGAGCAACTCCTTGTGGCGCAGGGCGCGTTCGGTGAGGTAGTGGTAATCACTGCCGCCGCTGAACAGATTCCAGTTCAACACCAGCATGGCGCGTCGATCCCGCTGTCCCGCAGAGCTGGTGTCGCCGCCGGCATGAAGCGAGTGCGTGTCGGTGTATTCAGCATCCAGCCGCGGCAAAAAGCGACTTCGTGCGGCGCGCTGATCAACCTGCGCCGCTTCCAGTTCGGCCGCCAGGGAGGCAATTTCAGGATTGAGCTCGATGGCTGAGGCAACCGCTTCAGTGACGGACGGTGGCAGCAGCGCACCACCGATGTCAGCAAGTTCCGGCAAACGGATTTTTTGTGGCACAAGATTGGTCAAACGAACAAATTCGATCCTTGCCGCAGTATGCACGGACTCCTGTTCCAATCGGGATGACAGGGTCGCCTCAATCCGTGCGCGAACCCGCGCCATGTCGGAAATACTGGCGGCACCCGCCTCGGCACGTTTTTCAATGTAGCTGAGAAGTTCCGCGAGCTGAACTTCGTAATCACGGGTCAAGTCGGTCTGCAACCGGCTTGACACCAGTGAAAGGTAGGCTTCAACCGTCGCGATATAGGCATCACCGTCGCTGATGCGGTAATTCTCTTCACGCGCCTTTTCGACCAGCAGGCGTCGGCGCCAATCAAAATAAGTGGGCAGGTTGAAAATCGGCAGGCGCACGGTTAACGCGATATCGCGGCGCGCGTGGTTATCGGATGGGACGAGTTCCCCCGTTGCCTTATCGGTTTCGACGCCGGGTTCAGACCGCTCGACGCCTCCGGCAACGCGCAACGTTACTGAAGGACGCAACAACGACAGCGCCTGCTCGGCTTGCGCTTTGGCCTGACCGCTGCGCGCCACTGCAGCGAGACTTTGCCGATTAAAGGTGCGCCCGGCATGAATTGCTGCCGACACATCGGTCTCGTCGAGCAGACGGGCAAACTCATCGGGCAGAAGCTGATTTTCAGCCATGGTTTCGACAAACTGCTCGTCAATGTTCGCACGCATCGAGACTTCCGACATGCCGACCAGCCCGGCCAGATTCTGGGTTGCAGGAAGAGCAAAACGGCCCCCCCCCTGAGGCCCCCCTTCGGTCGGCGCGGTCACAGGCGCTGCTGGCGCAGCGCTGTCAGGCCCGGATAATTCGTCTTGCCGCGATGCAGCGGGCGGCGTGGTAACTGGTTGGGACGTCGCCGAGGGCTGGTTCGTGTCGGGCACAACGTTATCAGCAGCGACTGTCGTCGCTGGTGCCAGAACGAATTGAATGATCAGGATAAGAACGGCACAATGGCGCCACGTGAATCGGTTAATCACAAACATACTCCTGCGCCTGAAAAAAGTTGCGGCGGAAAAGGTTTGAATAGCAGGGGTACACGTCGGCCAGACGGTGTTTTCACCGCTTGGCATGGGGGTAAATGGCGGTTTTCCTGAGAAAAAACTCAACACAAAAGCCAATCAACAGAATGATTTCCCGTGCTTAATTCAGGCCTGGGCGATTCGTCAAAACGGTTCAGGCCGACGACAGAAAAACAACCTATCATGTATCTGCAATCATCGCGCCGATCTGCCGCGAGTCGCGGGTCGAGATGAGCGGCAAGACAACCGTTCTGTTCTTTCCTTTCGTCCCTCCTTCCCCTATAATGCCGCGCGATGAGCAATGTAACGATTGAAGATGATTACTCGACCGACGTGCGAGACGACATGCGGGCGGCGATTGCGGCGGCCGGTGGTAACGAGGTTTTTTTTCGCGGATTGACCGGTGCCGACCGCTTTGTGGTTGCGGTCGAAGTGCTGGCGCGCGGCAACGACGGCGCGGTTCCGGCTCTCACCCAACGCTGCCGTTACGGTGATGTGGTGATCCACAACCACCCCTCCGGCGGCCTCCAGCCCTCATCGGCCGACCTCTGTGTCGCGGGGAGCCTGGGGGAGTTGGGGATCGGCTTTCATATCGTCGATAATTCGGTTGAAAATATATACAAGGTGGTTGAGGCGTTCGACCGTCGGGAGACGCTGCGGATTGCTCCTGAGCGGATCAATGAACTGCTTGGTGCCGAGGGTCTTGTCGCCAGCCAGTTGGCGGGGTACGAAGATCGTCCCGAGCAGTTGCGGATGGCGTTCAACGTTGCCGAAGCGTTCAACCATGATCGTCTGGCGGTGATTGAGGCTGGCACCGGCACCGGAAAAAGTCTCGCCTATCTGGTTCCCGCCGTTCTCTGGGCACTCGCGAATGAAGAACGTATCGTCATCTCGACCAATACGATCAATCTCCAACAGCAGTTGATCAGCAAAGATATCCCCCTTTTGCAGCGCGCCAGTGGCCTCGAATTCCGCGCCGAACTGGTCAAGGGGCGCAACAATTATCTCTGCCGCCGTCGAGCGGCAACCGTGCAGCGCGAACCGACCCTTTTCGGCGGCGACGACGGCGGAGAACTGGCGACGATCTATGCCTGGGTCGACCAGACCGCCGACGGGTCGAAAGAAGATCTGCCGTTCGTGCCGAAGCCCGAGGTGTGGGAAGAGGTGCGCTGCGAAGTTGACCAGTGCCCGCGGGTCAAATGCGCCCATTATCAGCAGTGCTTCTTCCATCGTGCCCGGCGCCGCGCGGCGAACGCCAATATCCTGGTGGTCAATCATGCCCTGCTGCTGGCCGACCTGGCCCTGCGCCTGGAGACCGCCAATTATACCGCCGGTGCCGTACTCCCCCCCTTCGCGCGCATCATTCTCGATGAAGCACACCGTCTGGAGGATGTCGCGACCAGCTTCTTTTCCGCCGCGGTCTCGCGTTTCGCCTTTGCCCGCATCCTTAACCGTCTCAGCCACCAGCGCAAAGCCGAGCGCGGGCTGCTGCCGCTGTTGCACAAACAGCTCGGGGGGAATCTCGGGCAACATGCTGCAAAACAGTATCGCGAACTCAACGGGCGTATCGAACGTTTGCAGAGTGCGCGGTTGACCTTGCAGGAGAGTGCTGCGGGGGAGATCGAAGAACTCGGCCAGCTACTCTGCGGTGGCCACGGCAAGCATGTCTCCGCCGGGTTTGAGGTGAAGCAACGGCTGGTGCGCCCCTTTGTCGATGGCGACGACTGGCAGGAAATCAAGGCGCGGGTGCGTGAGCTGATGTCCCTGACGGGGGACCTGGCACGCGATCTGCGCGCCTTGATCAAGGCGGTCGAACTGCTGCCCGACGATGAGCTGGTTGCCAAAACGGCGGCCACCTGCACCGATCTGTTCGGCCTCGGTTTACGCCTTGACGGGCTGAGTGCGGATCTCGGCGCGTTCATCGGTGGCGACGACCAGGTGTGTTCCTGGTTTGAATGCCGCGAAGCGCGGATCGGTCGCGGGCGGGGGTTGATCACCCGGTTGTGCGCGGCCAACCTCGATGTTGCCGCGCAACTCAACAAAGCGCTTTACAGCCGTTTCAAGACGGTAGTCATGACCAGCGCGACACTCACCGTCGCCGGGTCGTTCACCTTTTTGCAGCGGCGGGTCGGTCTCGATCTGGCCGAAGCGAATCGCCTGAGCGAGCTGCTGCTCAACTCGCCGTTCGACTATGCCCGCCAGGCACTCCTCGCCGCACCGGCCGACATCCCCGAGCCGAATCGGCCCGGTTTTGCCGAAGCAGTGCGCGACCTCAGCGAGCGGGCGCTACTGCTGGCGGGCGGGCGGTCTTTCGTCCTCTTCACCGCCTACTCCCTGCTCGCGCGAGTTTACGGTGAGCTGGCACCACTGCTCGCCGCCCACGGTTATCGCTGTCTGCGTCAGGGGCAGGACAGTCGTCACCGCTTGTTACAACAGTTCACCGACGATCCGACCAGCGTGCTGTTTGCCACCGATTCGTTCTGGGAAGGGGTTGACGTGCCGGGGCGGGCACTGGAACAGGTGATTATTGCCCGCCTGCCGTTTAAGGTGCCGTCGGAGCCGATCCAGGAGGCGCGCGTCGAGGCGATCGAGCGTGCCGGCGGCGATCCGTTCATGGACTACTCGGTGCCGCAGGCGGTGATCAAGTTCAAGCAGGGGTTCGGGCGGCTGATTCGCAATAAGGAGGATCGTGGCGTCGTGCTGATTCTGGACAGCCGGGTGGTGCGCAAGGGCTATGGCCGGATGTTTCTGCGCTCGCTCCCCGGTGTCCCGGTGGCGTCTGGTACCAGCGCAGAAGTGTTCGCCAGGATCAGGGAGTTTTTTGCGACGGAAGAGCGGTGAGCGGGGGGCGGCAGAGCCTTTTTTTCAGCTGTCTTTCAGTGAACCGCAGCAGCGCATTTCGCGGCGCTCTTTTCTCCCCCCCCCCCACCCTTGACAACCCCGGAACCCGTTGTTATGTTGACACCATTGGCACTCCAATGATATGAGTGCCAAGTTTTGCTGTAGGCCGGGTTGCGACCGACTTGCTTTTTGGAGGAGTCATCATGTCTTCGCCGCTTAAAGAACGTCATCGCCTCATTCTTGTCGCGATCATCGAAACCTATATCGCTACCGCTCAGCCGGTCGGGTCGAAGGTTCTTGCCGCGCGCGATGACATCCCCTGGTCTGCGGCCTCGGTGCGCAACGTCATGGCCGAACTTGAATCGCTGGGGTATCTGCGCTCACCGCACACCTCTGCGGGACGGGTTCCGACAGAGAGCGCCTATCGCGTCTACGTGCAGAGTTTGCGCGGGGTGGCCGGTCTCGATGCCTCGGCCCGGTTGCGAATGTCGAACAGCTATCCTCATCCTGAATATCAGTCGGTAGAGGAAAAATTGCGGGCGGCCGGACGCCTGTTGTCTTCCCTGACACAATGTGCGGGGGTGGTCGTGGTGCCACGACTGGAGACGACCATCTTTCGGCAGATCAATTTTGTGCCGCTCCAGGGGCAGCGCATTCTGGCGATTTTTATCACCCAGTCGGGGTTGTTGCAGCAAAAGCTGATTGAGCTTGACAGGCCGTTGCAGCGCAGCGAGCTGGAACAGATGAGCAACTATTTGAACGCGACCCTGCGCGGGCTTAATATGCAGCAGGTCAAGTTGCGGATTGCCGCTGAAATGGCGGCCGAGCGCGCCCTCTACGATCACCTGCACGCGCAGGCTTTACAGTTGTCGAAAACGGTCTTGCGCGGGGATGGTTTTGAGCAGGTTATTATCGAGGGCACGGTTCAGATGTTCGATCAACCGGAATTTTCCGATGCCGACCGGATGAAACGGTTGCTGCACGCGTTTGAACAAAAAAGTCGTTTGATTGAAATGCTGGAGCAAAGTCAGGAATCTGCCGGAGTTCAGGTGGTGATCGGTGAGGATGGAGATTTTGCCGGGTGCAGTTTGATCTCTGCCCGCTATACTGGACGTGGCGGACCGAGCGGGACGCTCGGTGTGATCGGTCCGAACCGCATCGATTATTCACGCGTGATTCCAATGGTTGGCTACACCGCCCGCATGCTCGGGCGGGCACTCGATGATAAATCCTAAGTAAGGGGAATATGTTTTAATGAGCAAGAAGAAGACGCAACAAAACCAGGCGGAAACGTCCGCAGAGCACCAGGGGAACGACATGGATGGGGAAATAACTGCTGGCGAGATCAAGGCGCCTGCGGAAAACGCCCCGCCGACGCTGGAGGAACAGCTTGCTGCCAGTCGTAGCGAGGCTGAAGAGCACCGCGATCAATATTTACGGGCCTGTGCTGAGCTGGAAAATTTCCGCAAGCGCGCCCAACGTGAAAAGGAAGATATCTGTCGCTTTGCCAACGAAAAAATCTTGCGTGAAATGCTGCCGGTAATCGACAATCTCGGGCGCGCCATTGAGCATGCCGATGGCGAGGCCGCCGATTCCAAGGGGCTGATCGAGGGGATACAACTGACTCTTGATCAGTTTGCCAAGGTGCTCGACCAGTTCGGTGTCAAGGAGATTGCCGCACTCGGCGCGCCGTTTGACCCGGCTTTTCATGAGGCGATGGGGCAGATTGAAAGTGCCGAGCATCCGGTCAACTCGGTCGCGCAGGTCTTTCAAAAGGGCTATCTCCTTAACGAGCGTTTGTTGCGTCCGGCACTGGTGATGGTGGCCAAGGCGCCGACGGCTCATTAACCGAAAAGCACCGACACAGAATGACGACAGAGTAGTGTTAGCGATCTAAAAATCATACGACCAGGGAGGTTAGAGCATCATGGGTAAAGTTATCGGGATCGATTTGGGGACCACCAATTCGTGTGTGGCGGTCATGGAAGGCGGCGAGCCGGTTGTCATCGCCAATGCCGAGGGCGTGCGCACCACGCCGTCGATGGTGGCCTTTGCCGAAAGCGGTGAGCGTCTGGTTGGTCAGCAGGCCAAGCGTCAGGCGGTGACCAATCCGGAAAATACGTTGTTCGCTATCAAGCGGTTGATCGGACGCAAGTTCGATTCAGATGCCGTGCGGCGGGATATCGAAATCAGTCCGTTCAAGATTGTCAAAGCGGATAACGGCGACGCCTGGGTTTCAGCGCGCGACAAAAAATACAGCGCACCGGAAATCTCGGCGATGATTTTGCAGAAAATGAAGCAGACTGCCGAGGACTATCTTGGTGATAAAGTTACGGACGCTGTTATTACGGTCCCGGCCTATTTCAACGATTCGCAGCGCCAGGCAACCAAAGATGCCGGCAAAATCGCCGGTCTCAACGTGTTGCGGATTATTAACGAGCCGACCGCAGCGGCACTCGCCTACGGTCTTGACAAGAAGAAGGAAGAGAAAATTGCGGTTTTCGACTTGGGTGGCGGAACCTTCGACATCTCGATTCTGGAGCTGGGCGACGGTGTTTTTGAGGTCAAGTCGACCAATGGTGACACCTTTCTGGGCGGCGAGGATTTTGACCAGCGTATCATCGACTATATTGCCGATGAGTTCAAAAAAGAGCAGGGCATCGATCTGCGTAACGATAAGATGGCGTTGCAGCGGCTCAAAGAAGGCGCAGAAAAGGCCAAATGCGAACTGTCGAGTTCCGTTGAGACCGACATTAATCTGCCTTTCATCACCGCCGATCAGTCCGGCCCGAAACACCTCAATGTCAAGTTAACGCGCGCCAAGCTTGAAAGCATCTGCGCCGACCTGATCAATAGTTTGGTTGAACCGTGCAAAATTGCGCTCAAAGATGCCGGACTCAAGGCGGCGGAAGTCGATGAAGTGATCCTCGTCGGTGGCATGACCCGCATGCCGGCCGTGCAGAAGCGGGTTGAGGAAATCTTCGGCAAAGTCCCGAATAAAGGAGTCAACCCCGACGAAGTGGTCGCCATTGGTGCCGCAATTCAGGGGGGCGTGTTGACCGGGGATGTCAAGGACGTGCTGTTGCTCGACGTGACCCCGTTGTCACTTGGCATTGAAACCCTCGGCAGCGTCATGACCAAGCTGATCGAGAAGAACACCACCATCCCGTGCAAAAAAAGTCAGGTGTTTTCGACTGCGGCGGACAATCAACCGGCAGTGTCAGTGCACGTCCTGCAGGGCGAGCGCGAAATGGCGGCGGATAACAAGACGATTGGTCGCTTTGAACTGGGCGATATCCCGGTCGCGCCGCGCGGCGTTCCGCAAATTGAAGTGACCTTTGACATTGACGCCAACGGCATCCTGCATGTTGCCGCCAAAGATCTCGGCACCGGCAAGGAGCAATCGATACGCATTACCGCTTCGAGTGGATTATCTGAAGAAGAAATCGCCAAGATGGTCAATGATGCTGAAGCGCATGCGAGTGAAGACAAGGCGAAACGCGAGTTGATCGAAGCGAAAAATCAGGCTGACAGTCTGGTTTATTCAACCGAAAAAACCCTCAAAGAGCACGCCGAGAAGGTTGATGAAGAGACCAAAAAGAAGATTGAGGTGGCACTCGAAGAACTGAAAACAGAAATTGCCAGTGACAGTCTTGACGGGATCAAAACCAAGACCGAAGCTCTGGCCCATGTATCGCACAAGCTGGCGGAGGCAATGTACGCCGAAGCGCAAAAAGCAGCGTCGACGGGCGAAGGCGAAGCTGCCGCTGACGGTGCCGGAGATGATGGTGTCGTTGACGCCGAATTCGAGGAGGTTGACGAGCAGGAGAAGAAGTAGTTTTTCCCCTGCACTTGTCGGAGATTACCAGTGAACAACGGGCGGCCACACCATTGAAAAGTCGGTCGCCCGTTGTTTTTACCTTGACCAATGCCGGACCGGGTCGAGGGTGAAGGACATACGCTTTGTCGAAACGCGATTATTACGAAATTCTCGAAGTGAACCGCAACGCCGGTGAAACGGAGATCAAAAAGGCCTACCGCAAGCTCGCTTTGCAGTACCACCCGGATAAAAACCCGGGGAACAAGGCTGCCGAGGAAAAATTCAAGGAGCTGACCGAGGCCTATGCGGTTCTCTCCGACCGGCAGAAACGGGCCAACTATGACCAGTTCGGCCATGCCGGGGTTGATGGCGGTGGATTTTCAGGCGGTGGTTTTGATTTTGGCGGCAGTCCGTTTGAAGATATTTTTGGCGACATCTTTGGTGACATCTTCGGTGGCGGAGGGGCGCGGCGCAGTCGCGGGCGGCGTGGAGACGACCTGCGTTTCAATCTGACGATCAGCTTTGAGGAAGCCGCTTTCGGCAAAGAGACCAAGATCCAGATCCCCCGGCGTCAGCCCTGTCAGGAGTGCTCCGGGTCAGGTGCACGCAAGGGGACCACGGCAACCACCTGCGGAACGTGTCGCGGCGCTGGTCAGGTCCGTTATCAGCAAGGGTTTTTCTCTCTGACGCGCCCTTGCCCCGACTGTGGAGGCAGCGGAAAGGTGATCAAAGATCCCTGCTCCGCATGCCATGGAGAGGGGCAAATCAAAGCCAAGCAAACCCTTTCGTTAAAAATTCCCGCCGGGGTCGAAACCGGCAGTCGTCTCAAATTGACCGGCGAAGGGGATGCCGGTAGCGGGGGAGGCCCGGCCGGTGATCTTTACGTGGTGTTGAGTGTTGACGAACACCCGATCTTCAAGCGCGAAGGGCAGGATGTGCTCTGTGAATTACCGATCAACTTTACGCAGGCGGCTCTCGGCGCGGAATTTGAGGTGCCGACGCTGGAAGGCAAGGTGCGGCTTAAAGTCCCGGCCGGAACCCAGTCGGGAAAAGTTTTCAGGCTCAATGGCAAAGGGATTGCCAGTCTGCGCGGTTATGGCCGCGGCGATCAACTGGTGGTGGTGACCGTCGAAACACCGACGCAATTGACGAGTCGTCAGAAGGAGCTGCTCGAAGAGTTTGCCCGCGAAAGCGGGGAAGATGTCAATCCGCTCGGCAAGAGTTTTTTCGATAAAGTCAAAGAACTGTTTGAATAGCTCCCCGAATTTGTGGATAATCAGCGGTCAATGAATTTTGCGTGGTGCTGGCGGTAGCTGCCCATTTTGTGCTGGGGGCGGGAGGATGTGATGAAACGGATTTTTCTCGGAATCCTGCTGGGGTTCATGTTCCTTTGCGGGCTCGTCCCGCTTCCGGTTGCCGCACTCGACAATAATGCTTCGTCCGCTATTTCTGTGCGCCGGGGGATCGATCTTTATCATGCCGGGCAGCCGCAACAGGCCCTGGCATTCTTTAATAATTTCATCGTCAATCATTACGACTCGCCCCTGCTCGGGGAAGCGTATCTCTATCTTTCCCGTATCTTGCTTGACCAGAATGATGGTGAACAGGCGCTGCGATATCTGCGCCAGTTGCCCGCTAGCGGGCGTAACGCTACGACGCAGCTGCTTGAAGGCCGGGCGCTGCTCAGTAGCGGAGCGGCTGACGAAGGTGCTGCGCTGCTGTTGGCGCTCGATCCGTCATCGTTGAGCGCTGCTGACCGCCTGCAACGTCTGACCGCGCTGGCCTCTGTTCGGGTCAGCCAGGCGCGTGATCTGGAAGCCCTTTATTTTCTTAACCAGGCGCTTGCCGAGGCGCAGACCTTGCGGCGCGATCAATTGCTTCAGGATGCCGAGCGGATCCTCGGCCAACTCGACGCCCCGGAACTGGCGGAGGCGACCTTGCTCTACCAGGGGACGGCGATCGGTCAGGGGGCGCTCTGGCAACTGGCTGATCGTGCCGCCGCCACCGGGCGTGCGGAGGAGGCTCTGAGCCGCCTGAACAGTTTGATCAACGACCCCACACCCTTTTTACATCGCCCTGACGCCGTGACCCTGTGGGAACAACTTAGTGGCAAAACCTGGCAACGGCGAACGGTCGGGGCCGTGTTGCCGCTGACCGGTCGTTTCGGGCCATTCGGCAATCAGGTTAAGCGTGGGATGGAGCTGGCGCTGGCGCTGCACAATGCCCAGAATCAGCCAATCGACATTCTTTTTCGGGACAGTGCCGGAGAGGCGCTCCGCGCTGAACAGGCGGTTGCCCAACTGGCCAACGAAGAACGGGTTCTCGCCATTGCCGGGCCATTGACCGGGCAGGGTGCGGTGAATGCGGCCCGCTTGGCGCAACACGAGCGGACGCCGTTGCTGACCCTCTCCCAGCGTGACGGGTTGCCCGACATCGGCGAGTATGTGTTTCGCAACGCCCTGACCAATCGCCAGCAGGTAAAGGCGCTGGTGCACTATGCCATAGAGCAGGGCAAGAAGTCCTTCGCTGTGCTGGCCCCCGACAGTCCCTTCGGTCACAAAATGGCTCAACTTTTTGCTGAAGAGGCGTTGTTGTCTAACGGCCTGGTAATCGCGAGCGAATTTTATCTCCCCGAAGCGACCACCTTTGATCGGGAGATCAAGCGTCTGATGGGGGTTGACCCAAATCGCCACAAGGACGAGATCAGCCCTGCAGAAAAAGAAGCGACTGAGCTGGCCGACCTCTTCTATCCCGAGTTGCCCTCGGTTGATTTTGATGCCCTGTTTATTCCCGACTACGCCGCGCGAATCGGCCTGGTGGCACCGCAGGTTGTTTATTACGGGATTGATGATGTTCAGTTGCTCGGTATCAATGGCTGGAATTCACCCGATCTGACCCGTCTGGCCGGGCAGTTTGTTGAGGGGGCGGTATTTGTCGACGGCTTTTTCCGCTACAGTCCCTATCCTTTTGTGCAAGAGTTTGTCGAGTGTTTTTACACGCGTTACAATGAAGAACCGCAGCTCCTTG
Organism: Desulfuromonadaceae bacterium; assembly: GCA_019429445.1. Classification (NCBI taxonomy): domain Bacteria; kingdom Pseudomonadati; phylum Thermodesulfobacteriota; class Desulfuromonadia; order Desulfuromonadales; family Desulfuromonadaceae; species Desulfuromonadaceae bacterium. Next base: position 5,973 of record JAHYIW010000031.1, on the reverse strand, counting down.
AAGCGTTGGGATTTGATGCGGCGGGAATCATTCTGGCGCTTTTGGCGAGCCCCGAGATAACGACTCGCGACCAGCTGCGCCTGGCGTTGTTGCAACTTGCAAACTATCCCGGCGTTACCGGAGCAACTAGCTTTACCCTGAATGGTGACGTTGACAAAGTGCTTTTTCTGCTTCAGGTGCAGAATGGCAACATCGTGCAAATCAATTGAGCATGCCAGTACAAACCGGCCGCCTGACGTGCCTGCTCATGGCTCTGCTGTTCAGCGCGGGGTGCGTCGCCGCGCCGCGCAAGGCCACGCCGCTTACCGATGAAGTTGGCACCACCGGGGTGCGTGGCCAGGTTCTTGATCCAGCTGGAGAAGTATTGCCAGGTGCCTACGTTTATGCCTATCGCAGCGCGCGTGGCGGTCTGCGCGGACCAGCTGATTTTGCCGCAGCGGTTGACCCCCAGGGTCACTACTTCCTTGATCTGGTCGAAGGAACCTACCATCTCACCGCGCGATGGCGCAAAACCGGGGCGGATGAAGGACCACCGCGCGCCGGTGACGCGTGGGCGCTCTTTCCGCACAATCCGGTGATTGTACGCCCCGGTTACACCGCGCGTGCGGATTTTGTGTTGCGCACCCAACAGCGTACGCAAATTGCCCGTGAGGGGAGTCTGGCCAGTGGTGACACCGGCTTCCGGGGACGGTTGGTCGCTGGCGATGGCACGCCGCTGGCGGGGGCATTTGTCCTTGCCTACCGCAATGCCGATTTTCGCCGGATCCCCGATTACACGTCACTCCCGGCGGATGCCGGGGGGAACTTCACGCTCTACCTTCCCACCGCCGGTTCCTGGTGCCTGGCGGCGCGCACCGTGACACGCGGCCAGCCGCGTCGCGGTGCGCCGTACGGTCGTCTCGGCGCGGGAGAAGCCGCCTGCCGTCAGCTCGTTCAGGGCGAGATCAGCGATGTCGGCACCATTGTTCTGACGCCGTACCACCCGGCAGCGGATTGACCATTGCGGGGCGATCCCGGTGAGGCGCTATGCACGGTTCCCGCCCCCCCCCCCTCCTTTCGGTTTTATGCCCCTCGTTTTACACCTGAAAATCCACATTTAAGACTATCAATAAAACACAGTTTTGCTTGATCATTTTCTGGACAAATGTTAGATATCGGCAGATAGCATTTGCAGGAATAAAACATCAAATGTGTTTAAATAACATGATTAATAAAACGCTGTTTAAATATGCCTGTAAGCGGACGCCAAAGGCAATCACACTTTCTTTGTTTATGGAGTATTAAAATCATGCAGCATCCCCCTGTCACACGCAATATATCGTCCGGTTTTACGTTGCCCGGTTTGTGCCGGGGCCAGCGTCGGGAGCTGAGTGCGAGTGCTTTGCTCGCGATTCTCCTCGCGGTTACGGTAATGCTTCCGGTGCGAGCCAGTGCCGCACCTGCCGGACCGCCGCCAGCGGTGACGGTTATTACGGTGACGGAACAAAATGTCAACCCGGTGACGGAATATGTGGGACATGTCGAAGCGATACAGGCTGTCGATCTCCAGTCGCGCGTTAGTGGATTTATTGAAAAAATATACTTCAGGGAGGGCAGCCAGGTCCGCGCCGGTGAGCTGCTTTATCTGATTGAACCGGCCCGCTACCGGATGCAGGTTGCTGTCAACAGGGCGCGCGTCGTCAAGGCGCAGGCGGTAGTCAAAGAAACCCTCCGCCTTTTGCGGCGGTTTGAAGCGATGTCCTCCGGCGCGATACCGGTCACCGACCTTGAAGCCGCAGAGGCGAGTGCGGAGCGGGCGCAGGCAGAATTGCAAGAAGCTCAAGCACTGCTCGACCTTGCCCAGATTGATCTCGATTATACGCGTATCAGCGCCCCGATCAGTGGGCGCATCGGTGCAACGCGTCTGAGTGTCGGTAATCTGTGCGCGCCGACCTCCGCGCCCCTGGCACGGATTGTTCAGCTCGATCCGATCCGGGTCGTTTTTTCAATCAGTGAAAATGAGCTTTCGGTCGTGCAGCTGGCGCAGGCGGATGCCGCGAACGAGAAAAGTAGCGGGGTGATGCGCCCCCGACTGAAGCTGCCAGACGGGACGTTGGCGGAAAACGTCGGGCGCATCGACTTCGTGGATAACCGGGTCGACCCGAGCACCGGCACCGTTGCGGTGCGCGTTCGCTTTGCTAATCCTGACGGTCTGCTGCTGCCGGGACAGTATGTCAAGCTGGTTGCCGGTCAGACGGCAGAAAAGATGCTCCCGGTGATCCCGCAAGGAGCGGTGCTTGAGGATCGCGAGGGACGTTATCTGCTGCTGGTGGACGGGGACAACAAGGTGGTGCAGCGACGGATAGTTACCGGAGCCACCGTCGATTATTTATGGGCGGTTGAGAGTGGTTTGGCCGCTGGCGAGAGGGTCATCGTAGAGGGGCTCCAGAAAGTGAAACCGGGGCAGTTGGTGTCGATCGGCGGCGCTCCTTCCGCGCCGGTGCACTGAGCCATGATCTCACGTATTTTTATTACCCGCCCGCGCCTGGCGGTGGTGGTATCAATCTTCATCACCCTGGCCGGTCTGATCGCCATGTTCAATATTCCGGTGGCGCAATATCCCAAAATTACCCCGCCAGAAATCAGGGTCAGCGCCAGCTACCCCGGAGCCAACGCCGAAGTTTTGGCACGCAGCGTCGCAACGACGATTGAGGCGGAAGTCAATGGCGTGGAAAATATGCTCTACATGGCTTCGTCCTGTTCAAATACCGGTTTGTACAGTTTGAGCGTGACGTTCGAAGTTGGTACCGATACCGATATCGCCCAGGTCAATCTTCAAAATCGGGTTCAGGCGGCGATTGCCAAACTGCCTCAGGAGGTCGTTGACCAGGGGGTTATCGTGCGCAAGGGCTCGGCGGATATGCTCGGGGCGATCAGTTTTTTTTCGCCAGATGAATCGCGCGACAAACTGTTTTTGAGCAACTACGTGAGCAGCACGATCAAGGATGCGGTGGTGCGCCTGGAAGGGGTCAGCGACATCAATATCTTTGGCGAGCTTGAATACAGCATGCGCCTCTGGATGGACGCGGCACGCATGACCGCCTTGGGGCTGACCGCCGAGGACCTGATCAGCGCCGTTCGTCGCCAGAATATTCAGGCCGCTGTCGGTTCGATCGGCGCGGAACCCGCAGCTAGCGGGCAACAGCGTCAATATACGCTGGTTGCTCAGGGGCGGCTGAAGAGCGTTGCCGAGTTTGAAAATATCATCATCCGTTCCAATAACGAGGGCGGGTTGGTACGGGTCAAAGACGTAGCAACCGTTGAGCTGGGCGCCAAGACGTACAGCACCCGCTCCATTCTTAACGGGGGAGCAGCGGTCACGCTGGCTATTTACGGTTCCCCCAGCGCCAATGCTCTGGCCACCATGCGCAGCGTCAATGCCGAGCTGGCGCAACTGGCCAGGGCGCAGCCGAGCGGCGTGCAGTATCAGACCATCTACGACTCGACCAGATATATCGCGGCGGCGATTCATGAAATGGTCTGGACCCTCTTTATGACCTTCCTGCTGGTGGTTGCCGTTACCTACGTGTTTCTGCAGGATTGGCGTTCAACGCTGGTGCCGACGGTGACTATTCCGGTTTCGCTGATCGGCACCTTTGCCGTTCTGCTGGCGCTTGGGTACAATGCCAATACCATCTCCCTCTTTGCCCTGATCATGTCGATCGGACTGGTGGTGGACGATGCCATCGTGGTGGTGGAAAACGTCTATCGGGTGATGCACGACGAGGGGTTGAGCCCCGCCGCCGCGGCGCAGAAAGCGATGAGGCAGGTTACCGGGCCGATCATTGCCACGACCCTGGTGTTGTTTGCGGTCTTTATTCCGGTCGCCTTTCTCCCCGGCATCACCGGACAGCTCTACAAACAGTTTGCCGTGACCATCTGCACCGCCGTGGTTATTTCGGCGATCTGCGCTTTGACGTTGAGTCCCGCGCTCTGCGCGGTATTACTGAAAAAGTCGCGTCCGGTCAAATTTCTGCCGTTGGTCTGGTTCAATCAGGCGCTGCTCAGAGCGCGCAGAGGCTATGTTGCCGGTTCAAGCTGGTTGATCCGCTGGAAATCAGTCGCCTTGCTGGCCCTGCTCCTGGTGACCGCTGGAAGCTATGCGCTGTTTCTCGACCGACCGACCAGTTTTCTGCCGCAAGAGGATCAGGGGATCATCTACCTTAACCTGCAATTGCCCGAGGCGGCGGCTATGAGTCGCACCGATCAGGTGATGCGGCAGGTAACGGATGAACTGCGGCAGATTAAAGGGATTGACAGCGTTCTCGGCGTCAGCGGCTTCAGTCTGCTCAGCGGTCGGGGGGATAATGTCGGTTTTGGCCTGGTCATTCTGTCTCCCTGGGATCAGCGCCCCGGCCTGCATGTCGATACCGTGCTCAAAAAAGTCCAACAGCAACTGGCGACGATCCCCTCGGCCAATATTCGGGCCTTCACGCCGCCGCCGATTCGCGGTCTGGGGCGAACCGGCGGCTTTGATTTTCGACTGCAAACCCTTACCGAACGGTCGCCCCAGGAATTTGTCGCTGCGGCACAGGGGTTGGTGGTGGCGGCCAACCAGGATCCGGCGCTGAGTCGGGTGTTCAGCACAACGACTGCTGACACCCCGCAACTCGCGCTGACGATCGACCGTAACCGGGCCGCAACGCTCAAGGTCCCGATCAGTACGATCTTTGCAACGTTGCAAGCACAGCTTGGCGGGCGCTATGTCAACGACTTTAACCTGGCCAACCGGGGGTATCAGGTCAAGGTCCAGGCGGTGAGTGCGCAGCGTGACGCGATTGACGATATCAGCCGTCTCTACGTGCGCAGCAGTACCGGGCAGATGGTGCCGCTGACCAGCCTGGTCACGGTGTCGACAGAGTTGGGTCCGCAGACGGTGGATCGCTATAACCAGCGCAACAGTATCAAGCTCAGCGGGAATGCGGCGGCAGGATACAGCTCCGGTGAGGCGATGGCGGCGATGGCGCGGGTTGCCGAGGCAACATTGCCGGAGGGGTATAGCTTCGACTGGTCCGGGATGTCTTATCAGGAGCGCAAAAGCAGTGGGCAGGTGATCATCCTCTTTGTGCTGGCTCTGCTTTTTGCCTATTTGTTTCTGGTCGGGCAGTATGAAAGCTGGAATATTCCCATTTCCATCGTCGTTTCGGTGCCGGTGGCGACCCTGGGGGCACTGCTCGGATTGTGGCTGACGGGCGGCAGCCTCAGTATCTACGCCCAGATCGGGTTGGTGCTGCTGGTCGGTCTGGCGTGTAAAAATGCCATCCTGATCGTCGAGTTTGCCCAGTCGCGGCGCGAAGAGGGGTTGTCGATCGCAGCTGCCGCAGTCGATGGCGGGCGCATCCGTTTTCGTCCGGTATTGATGACTTCCTTCACCTTCATTATCGGGCTGGTGCCGATGGTGGTTGCCACCGGTGCTGGTGCGGGAAGCCGCCAGGCCATCGGCATCACCGTTTTCAGCGGCATGTTGAGCACCACCTTGTTCGGGATTTTCCTGATTCCGGTGCTTTATTATTTGTTTCAATCAGCGCGTGAAAAGGGGAGCGCATGGCGGCAGCGGATGTGGGAGAGGAACGACGGCGGTTGAACAGTACGGTTCAATCACTCGATATTGTTTTACTCTTCTTCCGAAGAAAAGGAAGTTTCAGCTCGCTGCTTTACAATGAAGGGGAAATCATCTACATTCTTGGAGTTATTCAGGTTTTCTGTTTGAAGGTTGCAGAGCTGTGTGTTTTAAATTGGCCTTGCGATTATTCCCTAAATCAACACAACAACGAGCCACCATGACCTCCAAATACGAACGTTACTCCAAAGAAGAACTGGTCCGCATCATCGAGGAACGCGACCGCAAGCCGAAGTTCGGGCTGGTCTGGGAGCGGGACGAGATCGACCACGACCGCTCGCTGAATCAGGACTTCATCGCCCTCGACCTGCTCC
>JAHYIW010000030.1 GCA_019429445.1 Desulfuromonadaceae bacterium | reverse complement strand
TAGGGTACACCGGTTGAAAAAAAAGTGCAATATATAGATGACGAAACAAAATCAGGGCCTGTGTCAGCTACCGCTGATTCATATCGCGCCATTCAGCTTTGGAAATTATCACCTGCTCGTTGCTTAACCCATATTTAACATTTTGTCTAGTATTTTGAGGGAAATTTGGGTTTTTCAAAAAATAAACTAAATGATTTCAGCAACTTAGTTTTTTACTCTTGATTGTAGTGCCATAAAAAGTATTTTGTTGTTGACATGAAGTCTGGCTTGTGCCACCCTGTCTCCATGTATATTCGACAAACAAAAACCAGAAGCTCAAAAAATGGCGAAGACTACTACACCTTTCGCCTGGTCGCCTCGGAGCGGGTCGGTACGAAGGTCAAGCAACGCACTTTGCTGAACCTGGGGAGGAACTTTTCCCTGCCGAAGGAACATTGGCCTCAGCTGTGTGCGCGGATTGATCAGATCCTCTCCGGACAAGAAGCATTTTTGCCTGAATCCGCCGAGGTTGAGGTTGAGGCCCAGCGTTATGCCGCACGTCTTGTGGTTCTCAGTGCACCGGCCGCTCCGGTTCAAGAGAGTTCCGAAGTGGAGTATCAGGAAGTCGATATCGACTCTCTGGAACTGGTCCGTCCTCGCTCGGTCGGAGTGGAGCACGTCGGATTGAGCGCTCTTTCCTGGCTGGAGATGCCGCAGATCCTTGAATCTGTCGGGTTCAATGGTGTCCAGAGGGCTGCGGCGCTGGGAAGCATCATCGGCCGGATGGCCGCCCCCGGAAGTGAACTGGCCACCTATCGCTGGCTGACGGAGCGCAGCGCTCTGGGCGAGCTTCTGGATACCGATTTTGAAGCCATGCCGCTGATGCGTTTGTATCGGGTGTCCGATTTGCTGGTGCGGCATCGGCAGGCCATTGAGGAAGCTCTGTTTCCGCGAATCCAAAGTCTCTTCACGATTCCTGAAACGGTGACCCTTTACGATCTGACCAACACCTATTTTGAAGGGGAGATGGCCGGCAATGCCAAGGCGCGCCGTGGTCGCTCCAAGGAGAAGCGAAGCGACTGCCCGCTGGTGACTCTGGGATTGGTGCTGGACGGCAGCGGGTTCGTGCGGCGCTCACAGATGTTCGAGGGCAATGTTTCTGAGGGGAAAACCCTCGAAGGGATGCTGCGGGGGCTCGATACCCCGCCGGGGGCACTGGTCGTGATGGACGCCGGGATCGCTACCGAGGCCAATATCGCCTGGCTGGTGGAACATCATTACCGCTACCTGGTGGTCAGTCGCGAGCGCAGGCGTCAGTTTGACGAGAGTCAGGCGGTAGCAACGACCACGGCATCCGAGCAGACCATCCGGATTCAGCGGGTTCTCAGCGAGGGCGGCAAGGAAGTGCGTCTGTACTGCCACTCCCCAGAGCGCCAGGAGAAAGAGACGGCGATGGCCGAACAGTTCACCCGGCGCTTTGAAGAAGGGCTCACCAAACTGGCCGAAGGGCTCCAGAAACCCCGCAACGAGAAGCGGCCGGAGAAGTTGCTGCAAAGGATTGGGCGCCTCAAGGCGAAGAGTCACGGGATCGGGCAGCATTACACAGTCGAGCTGATCCTGGATGAAAGTGGCACCAACGCCGTCGCCCTTAGCTGGGAAAAGCAGCCGGTGGACGGGACACTCCTGACCCACCCGGGTGTCTATTGCCTGCGCACCAACGAGCTGAACTGGGATGAGGCCACCTTATGGCGGACCTACACCATGCTGACCGATCTGGAAGCGGTCTTTCGCAGCCTGAAATCAGAATTGGGGTTACGACCGGTCTATCACCACAAGGAAGAACGGGCCGAAGGGCATCTGTTTATCACCGTTTTGGCCTACCAAGCGGTTCAGGCGCTGCGGCAAAAGCTGAAAACCGGGGACATCGTGGATAGCTGGAGCACATTACGGGAGACCTTTTCGGTGCAGCAACGGGTTACCGCGACATTCAAGCAACGGGATGGCCGAACTCTCCATGTCCGCAAGGCCACGGTCGCTGAACCGAAACTGAAGAGACTCTATGACGTCTTGGGCCTGTCTGCCGCGCCGGGAGGAATCCAAAAACTGATTAACTGATGCTTAAAAACGCGAATGTAGTGCCAGACGGATTTTTTTAAATGGTAATATCCCGTTTTTACAGGAGAAATAATTCAGGGTGTTAAATGTGGGTTAAGTCGTGGCAAGATGACGGTGCTGATCTCCCACCGCTTCTCCACTGTGCGCATGGCCGATCAGATTGTTGTCATCGCTAAGGGGCGGATCGTCGAGCGGTGGAGTCATGCCGAGCTGATGTCTCTTGGCGGGCAGTACGCCTACCTCTTCACCTTGCAGGCAGAGAGGTATCGTTGAGCATCATCCGTACCTGACGCTATTTTTTTCGCCCATCGACAACGGCCATATACTCTCGGAAACTCTTGAACCCAAGCATGCGGGCCATCGGGATCTGAACCACGAAGGGCAACACCAGAAAGTAGCTGGCCAGCGTCACCCCCAGCCGAACCGGCCCCTCGGGCATGGTCATGACCGTAGCGATGACCGCCTGAAAGATCCATGACAAATTCAGCAGCGTCGCCTTGCCGGATTCCGTGGGATAGACCGGCGAGCGCCGCCCGGCGGGGAGGCGTTTGTTCATGTAGCAGAACGATTGGATGATTCCGGCACATAAAAAGAGGATGATCGCCATCGTCGTCTTGCTGAGAAATAATTCCATTGCAAATTCTCCGTCGGGGTTCCATGGAAAACCACTCATCAGCAGACTAGCGCACTATCGCCGCCGATACCAGTTGAATCATGGCCGGTCGTTATCGGCACCGGCAGAGGGGCAGCGCGAAAAGGTTCCTTTTTGCCGAAAAATCGACTAAGCTCTTCGATGGGCTCATGCTACTGATACTGATTCGATTGGAGTTTGCTTGTGACGAATAACGATATTCTGCGCCGTCTCCGCTATGCTTTTGATTTGAGTGACGCGGGGATGATCGCCACCTTTGCTCTGGCTGCTCATGAGGTCACCCGCGAACAGATCAGTGCCTGGCTCAAAAAAGACGAGGACCCGGCGTTTCAGGACTGCCGTGACGTGCAGCTGGCAACCTTTTTGAACGGTTTTATTATCGATCGGCGCGGCAAAAAAGAGGGTGTGCAGCCGATGCCGGAACAGCGGCTGACCAACAACCTTGTTTTTCGGAAACTGAAAATTGCCCTGGAGTTGAAAGATGATGATATTCTGGAGCTCATGGCACTGGCCGGGATGCGCATCGGCAAGCACGAACTCAGCGCTTTCTTTCGCAACACAGAGCACAAACATTACCGCGAATGTCAGGATCAGGTGCTGCGCAAGTTCCTGAAAGGCATTCAGCTGAAATATCGCGATAATCTTTGCGACAAGAGTTAACCTTACAACGTTGGAGATGCCCATGGAAACACCGCTCAACTATACCGCAACCCGCGCCATTGCCGTTCCGGCCGATTTTTTCCGTCAGGTCTACACCTGGATGGGGTGCGGCTTGCTGCTGACTGCATTGGCGGCGTATGTGACGCTCAGCAGCACCACCCTGCTGGAACTGATTTTTGGCAACAAAATGGTTTTTTACGGGTTGATTCTTGGTGAGCTCGGACTGGTGATCTGGCTGAGTGCGGCGATCACCAAGCTCAGTGCCAAAACCGCCACGCTGATGTTTCTGGCCTACTCGGCCCTCAACGGCGTGACGTTTGCGTCGATTTTTCTCGTCTATACCAAAAGCTCAATTGTTTCGACCTTCATGATCACCGCCGGAACGTTCGGCGCCATGAGCGCATACGGCTACCTGACCAAAAAAGATCTCAGTTCGTGGGGGAGCTTTCTGTTCATGGGGTTGATCGGCGTGGTGATTGCCTCGGTGGTCAACATCTTTATGCAGAGTTCGATGGTCTACTGGGTGTCAACTTTTTGCGGGGTCATCGTTTTTGTCGGCCTCACCGCCTACGATACCCACAAAATCAAGCAGCTGGCCGCGCAAGGTTTCAGCAGCGCAGAGGACTATCACAAGGGTGCGATCATGGGGGCGCTGCGGCTCTATCTCGACTTTATCAATTTGTTTCTGATGTTGCTGCGGATCTTCGGCAATCGCCGCTGACTAGCAGCCTGTAACCCATAGGATTTCGAGGGATTGCGCAGGGCTTTGACGTGTCAGCAAGGCGCGATTTCTGTTGCCTAGCGTAGCTAAACAGCTGAAATCGGAACGTAGCTGACGCGGTAAAGAACAAGCAAGATGCGAAAGATTATGGGTTACAGGGTACTCGGTGCAAAGCTCACCTAAAAAGGCCGTCTGTGGTAAAACAGACGGCCTTTTTTATCGATCTGCTGGTGCCCGGTCAGACCCGGCGAAGCAAGGTGCTTGCCCAGGAAAGGCCAACGCCGAAGCCGCTGACAGCGATGGTCTTTACGGTCGGATCGTCGATTTCATCAATGAGCAGGATGGGAATTGTCGAGGAACAACTGTTACCAAAATCACCGGCAGAAAAGGGGACCCGTCCCGGTTCCAGGCCGAGTTTCGCGGTAATCGTCTCGACGATGATCAGGCTCCCCTGGTGGAGCAGAAAGCGGTCGATCTTCTCCAGGGCAATATTGTTTTTCTCTGCCATCAGACGCAGATCGCCGGGGATCTGTTTGGCCGCAAAGTTAAAGACCGCTCTGCCGTTCATCGACAGCACACCGTCGCGACAGATGAGTTTATCGTACTCGGCCCCCATGCTGCCAAAGGTAAAGGCGCCGGGAACAAGGACGGGATGATCGGAGATAAGGGTCGCGGCGGCGGCGTCACCGAACAGCAAGGTGGTGTTCTTGTCGTCCGGGTTTACAACCTTGGAGTAAGGATCAGCCGTGACCAGGATTCCGCGTTTCAGGCCGTTGCTCTCCATGAATGATTTCACTACCGACAGTCCGTAGACGAAACCGGAACAACCCAGGGAGATATCGAAACAGGCGCACTGTGTATCGAGGCCCAACCGTCCGTGAAGAATGGCCGAAGTGTGGGGGATCGGGTAGTCGGGGGTCTGGGTGACGACGACCAGCAATTCGACCGTAGCGAGATCGAGGCCGCTGCGTTTTACAAGGGATTCCACCGCCCGTTGTCCGAGATCGGAAGTTTCTTCCTGGGCGCTCTTGCGCGAGACGGAACGCACCCCGATCTTTTTTTCGATGAAGTGTGAATCGATGCCGAACTGTTCCTGACGATCATAATTGGAGATGCGCTGAGACGGGATATAGGTGCCGATTTGTTCTATACCGAGCATGATCTTTTTCCTTTTTTGCGCAGGATGTCCCCTGCGGGAAAGGGCAAGTAAATGGCCGCGGACTGTTGACGTTGATTGCTTCTGGCAGAAAAACTAATGAGAAATTATAGCAGATCAAAACAATCGGTGCCACATCAATCTTATCGCGATCCCTGTTCGAGTCACAAAAGGGCAGGTTGCTGATTAGTAGCAACCTGCCCTTTTAGCGATTAATGCGGAATCTTGCCGGGTCGTGAGTTCTAGCCGACGCGCGCTGGCGACGTTGTACGACTTGGCGGGCGGCGGCGTTGAGCTTGTTTGGCTCCCTCGCTGCCGCTGACTTTGGTCGCCGGTTTGCGACTTGTCGGCTGCTGCCGTGGGCGCCGTGGCGGTTGCTCCTGCTTGAGGGGCGCAGCGACACTGTAGTTGAAGTTATCCACCTTGCGGCGCTCGATAGTCCCCCCGAGGGTCTTTTCGATGGCGCGGATCATCGCCGTGTCTTCACCGGTGACCATGGTAAAGGCATCGCCGGTGCGTGTCGCACGACCGGTCCGACCGATGCGATGGATATAGGCTTCCGGGGTATTGGGGATATCAAAATTAACCACATGTGAAATTTGCGAAACGTCAATGCCGCGGGCGGCGATATCGGTGGCAACGAGTACCTGATATTTGCCGCTGCGAAACCCGTCAAGGGCCTCCTGACGGCGTGACTGGGACAGGTTTCCCTGCAACGAGGCGGCCTGGTAGCCGCTGCCGGTGAGTTTTTCACCGAGCCGTTTGGCGCGATGTTTGGTGCGGGTAAAGACCAGTACCGAGTCGGTGTCGGTGTGGCGGAGCAGTTCCAGCAGCAGATCAGCCTTCAGGTGCTGCGGGACCGGATAGAGGGCGTGACTGACCGTGTCGGCCGGAGCGGCGGTGGCGACCTGGACGGTTTCCGGGTTATTCAACACCTCGTGTGCCAGCTTGCGGATTTCATTCGGCATGGTGGCCGAAAAGAGCAGCGTCTGGCGACGCTTTGGCAAGTGGGAAAGAATCTTGCGGATGTCAGGGAAAAACCCCATGTCAAACATTTGATCGGCTTCGTCGAGGACCAGAACGTCAATCCGCGCGAGGTCGATGGTTTTTTGCTGAATATGGTCAAGGAGTCGACCGGGGCAGGCAACGACGATTTCCGCCCCCTGCTTCAGTTTTTTGGCCTGTGGCCCAAAACCGACCCCTCCGTAGATGGTGATACTGCGCAGCCCGGTCGCGGCACCAAACTGCTCAAATGACGTATGGATCTGTTCTGCCAGCTCGCGGGTCGGTGCGATCACCAAAGCGCGGACGGATTTGCGCCCGCCATCCATCAACCGATGGAGGATCGGCAGGGCGAAGGCTGCGGTTTTTCCGGTGCCGGTTTGCGCCAGGCCCATCACATCAAGACCTTGCATGACTTTGGGGATAGCTTGCGCCTGAATCGGAGTGGGCGTGACATAGCCGGCGGTGGTAATACCGCTTGTGACTTTGGGGTGGAAATTAAACTGGTTAAATTGCATGGTGTTCCTTTGCTGTGAGCTGCTTGAACATGTTAAATGCTGACAGCTCATTAATAAAAAGGCCCCGGCGGGTATACCGGGGCCTGCGATGATTTGGTTGTTTCATCTAAAAACTGCGGTCATACTTCGCCACGGTAGCAGTGGTGCAGGCCTTATGTCAAGGTAAATAGTTGAAAACGGGCAATTTTGCCCTTGCCGGAGCGGTGTCAGTCGGTCGATTTAGTTGCCCAATAGTCCCGTTCAAAAATCCAGTCATCGCGCATCATTTCAACCAGTGTCATCATGCGTGCCTTGATGTTGTCGCGAAAAATTTGCTGATTGGGGAAGGTCTGTTTCTCCTCAATGCAGCGACATAGTTCGCGTCCCAGCTGTGCGGCGTGTGCGAAGAGTGCTTCTTCTTCGGGAAAAGTGCGCGCACCGCTGGTATGCGAGCCAACGCCACCGACTGATGACGCACCGAGCAGCTGGGTGAAACGTTCCATGTAGTTCAGCACAAACTTGTCCTCACCCCCCCCCGAGGTTTCAACGACAGCGGCATATTTTCCTTCGAGGGTCTGGCAATGAATCAGGCCGTTGCAGCGATCGAAAAATGCTTTCATCTGGGCGGAGACGCTGACAATATAATTGGGACTGGCCAGAATGAAGCCGTCACCGGCGAGCAGTTTTTCCTTAATTGCTTCGTAGTCGTCCTTGATATTACAGACCCCGGTGCGATGACAGAGATCGCAGGCGACACAGGGCTTGACGTTGAGTGTTGCCAGGGAAAGAGTTTCCGTGTCGGCCCCGGCCTCCCCGGCCCCGGCAAGGACTCCTTCGAGCAGCCGCCCGGTATTTCCCTGCATGCCGCGCGGGCTGCCAATAACAGCAATGATTTTCATTAATGGTTTCCTCCATGCGTCAGAAGATCGGTCAAGGATGGCCGTCAGGGCAGCTTGTGCCCACTGGCCAATCGATGCGGTGGCCGGAATTTGAGGGCCGCATGCTCCTGAATCGGTTGATGTGATGCGACGTGGCTTAAAATATAATGTATCAAATATTTCACATTTGTGATCGACAAAATTTCTGCGCAGGAATCAACGCCCCGCAAAAACAATGCCGGAGTCTGGGACAGCTCCTTGCTGGGTCGTGCTCCCGCCTTGAGCGCTTTGCATGAAACTCCATACGATTAGTAGCCCGTTCTTTTGACATAAAGTGTGTGTTTTTTGGTCAGATTCGGTTACACTTCGTGACCGAGGCAAAGGCGCGTGTTTGACGCAATCACATAATTCGACAGGGATAATAAATTCATCATGAGTAGCGAATTTTTTTTGATCGGGGTTGGTATTTTGGTCATCGTTGCCATTTTCGATATCGTCGTCGGCGTCAGCAACGATGCGGTCAACTTTCTCAATTCGTCAATCGGTTCGCGGGTTGCCCCGCAAAAAGTTATTTTATTGATTGCCAGCCTCGGCATCATGGCCGGGGTGACCTTCTCCAGCGGGATGATGGAGGTTGCCCGCAAGGGAATTTTTCACCCGCAATTTTTCACCATGCCAGAACTGCTGACGATCTTTCTGGCGGTGATGATCACCGATATCATTCTGCTTGATCTGTTTAATACCTACGGGTTACCGACCTCGACCACCGTTTCAATTGTGTTCGAACTGCTTGGCGCGGCGGTGGTGGTCTCCCTGCTCAAAATCGTGCAGTCTGGTGACGACCTGAGCTCCATCGTCCAGTACATTAACTCAGCCAAGGCGATTACCATCATCATGGGGATTCTGCTCTCGGTGGCGATTTCTTTTGTCTGCGGGGCGGTGGTGCAGTTTTTGACACGGTTGCTTTTTACCTTTAACTACCAGCGGCGGATCAAGCGCTACGGGGCGTTGTGGGGGGGGATGGCGCTGGCGTCGATCACCTACTTTATCCTCGTCAAAGGGGCGAAAGGGGCCTCGTTCATCTCGAAGGAGAATGTCGTCTGGATCAATGACAACTCTGCCCTGCTGCTGGCCATGATCTTCGTGGTTTCCGCGCTCCTGTTGCAGGTTCTGCAACTGCTGAAATTCGATATTCTCAAGCCGGTTGTACTGATCGGCACCTTTGCCCTGGCGATGGCCTTTGCCGCTAACGATCTGGTCAACTTCATCGGTGTGCCGCTGGCCGGGGTTCATGCTTACTCCGCTGCGATGGCGAGTGGCGATCCGCTCACGGTCACCATGGGTTCCCTCGGTGCAAAAGTCAAAACCGAAACGCTTTATCTGCTCTTCGCCGGGCTTCTCATGGTTGTCACCTTGTGGTTTTCCAGAAAGGCGCGCACCGTTACCGAAACCGAGATCAGCCTCAGCCAGCAGGAAGAGGGGCATGAGCGTTTTGAGTCGATCTTCCTGTCGCGGGCGATTGTCCGGCTGGTGCTGCACCTCTTTGAATCGGTCAAGCTGGTGGTTCCCGCCGGTCTGCGCAGGGTGATCAGCCGCCGCCTCGACCCGAGCGTGGTGCGCCCGACATTCAAGGACGGCAACCGGCCTTCGTTCGATCTGTTGCGTGCTTCGGTCAACCTGATGGTCGCGAGCGCGGTGGTTTCCTACGCAACGGCGAACAAGCTCCCCCTCTCCACCACCTACGTCACCTTCATGGTCGCCATGGGATCGTCTTTCGCCGATCAGGCATGGGGGCGCGAGAGTGCGGTCTACCGCGTCACCGGCGTCCTCACGGTTATCGGTGGCTGGTTTATGACCGCAGTTATCGCTTTCTCCTGCGCCGGGCTCTTCGCTGCGGTGATCTTTTACGGGCAGGGGGTCGGGGTCCTGGTGCTGGTTGTCGTGGCCGCCGCGTTGATCTGGAATGCGCGACTCAAGCATGCGCAGATGACCGCCGAGGCGAAACAACACGAAGTCTTTAACCTCAAGTCGGTCAAGGACGCACGCGAAAGTGTCGCGACGACCTTCGAACATATGAGTGTGCTCCTCGGCTATATCCGCACCTCGCTCGACAACACCCTCGACGCGCTCTTCCGTCAGGAGTTCGATCGCCTCGGCGTGGAACGCAAGAAGCTGATGCAGACCCAGAAGTGGTCGAACGTGATCAGCGCCAACGTTTTCAAGACGATGCGCCTGCTGGCACGGCAGGGACACGCGGTGTCACATCAGTATCCGCAAACGATTCGGCGGCTGCAAAAATTGTCGGACGGGCATCGCGATATCGTGCTGCGCGCTTACCGGCATGTGGGGAACCACCACAAAGGGTTGCTCGATGTACAAATTGCCGAACTCGAACAGGTGCGGACACTGCTGCATGATATTTTACTGGAAGTCGAAACCACCTTCACCCGGCACCGGATTGCCGATCATCCCGGCTTGACGGCGAAAGATCGCCAGTTGCGGGACCTGGCGGCACGGCTGAATGAAGTGCAAATGGCGCGGATCAGTGACAATACATCGAAGACGCGCCTCAGCATTCTTTACTATGCGATCATTGGCAATGCGATGATGCTGTCGAAACAGAACCTGGAACTGCTGGAGATTTTTGAAAACTCATTTGGAGAGATTGATCCCGACGCGCACAACTGACGCGCTGTTGATCTTCGGAATTCGCTGTTTGATGGAGGTGGCAAGGCCGGTGGTCGCGGCGGTGGTCGGAAAAACCTATGCAGGATGAGCCGGGCGGGCTCACGGCTTCTTTCACCGATCAAAGAGGAGCACGACGAAGCACTGCACACCGCTTGCCCGAGAAGAAAGCCCCAAATAAACGCGTCAGGCGACCTTCTCCAGACGACGGGTGTAACGAGGCCGTTCGCGGATCAACTCTTCAACTTCCTTGACGGCGGGAATTCGTCCGGCAATGCGCACATTATCATCAATCATCAGGGCGGGAGAGACATAGATTCGATTATCAATCATCTTGCGCCGGTCACGATAATAATGGACTTCGGCCTCTACATTCAAACGATCAAGCGCCTCACGCACATTATCGAGAACCAGCTCACAGCGTCCGTCACTTTCTGGTTTGCACAGGATATCGATACGCATAAATCACCTCCTGGCTAATTGTGACATCTCTGGTCACATTATAACCGGGAAATCTGCATATTCAAGGGAGCGCCCGGGAAGGGTTTCCCTTGCTCAATTGATGCGGATCGTTTTGTCGAGGAAGTTTTTGCTCTTTGTCCAGCGTCACCCCAATTCGCGTGATCGTTCTGCCGCACGCCGAACCGCAGCAACGAGCAGATCACCAAAGCCCCCCGCATCAAGCTTTTCGATTGCGGCCAGCGTTGTGCCTCCGGGAGAACAGACCTTGCGCCGCAGCTCAGCCGGTTCTTCGCCGCTTTCTGCAACCAGTCGCGCTGCCCCTTCGACAGTGCGGATCGCCAGTGCCAGCGCGGTTTCCCGATCCAGTCCTTCGGCAACACCGCCAGCAACCAACGCCTCAATAACGGTAAATACATAGGCGGGACCGGACCCGGAGACCGCAGTAACGGCATCCATCTGCATCTCTTTAACCGTGACCACTGAACCGACAGCGGCAAAGATCTTGCGCGCTGTTTCCAGTTCAGCCCCCCCGGCATACTGCCCGGAACAGAGTGCCGCTGCACCACAACCGATCAACGCCGGAGTATTCGGCATCACCCGCACCACTTTTGCGGCCACGTTGAGCAGTGCTTCCAGTTTCGCCGTTGACGTCCCGGCAAGGATCGAAATCAAAAGTTTATCCGCCGTGAATTGATCGGCAAAGGCCCCTACAACCTCGGCGGCCATTTGCGGTTTGATCGCCAGGACGATAATATCGCTGTCAGCAACCACCTGATCGTTATCCGCCGTCACGGCAACGCCGTATGTTGCCGACAAATAGTCGCGCCGTGCATCAAGCGGCTCCGCGACCAGCACCGCCTGTGGCGATACATTGGCAACGAGAATCCCCTTGAGAATTGCCTCAGCCATGTTTCCGCCACCGATAAAACCGATCTTCTCTTTATTTTTCATGGAGTTTGTCCTTTTCAGGTGATATTATCCGACCAGTAAAGCGAAAAGGGTGGCACTTGTCAAGCGATGACGCACTCAATATAAACCTTAATTCCGGGGCCGTTACAATGGATATGTGGTACACCGAAAAACATTCGGAAAATGTTGGCATCACCATGCGGGTGAGTGAAACCCTTTTTTCCGGCAAGAGCGAGTTCCAGCAACTGGACATTGTCAACACCCTTGAATATGGCAAGATGATGCTTCTTGACGGGCTGGTGATGGTCACCGAACGTGATGAGTTCATTTATCACGACATGCTCGTCCACCCGGCGCTCTTTACCCACCCCAGTCCGCAGCAGGTGCTGGTGATCGGTGGCGGCGACGGTGGCAGTATCCGCGAAATTGTCAGGCATCCCGAAGTGGAACTGGCGACACTCTGCGAAATCGACGGACTGGTGGTCGACAAATCGGTCGAGCTGCTCCCTTCCATGGCAAGCGCTATCGACGGCCAACACCCCAAAGTCAAGTTGCATATCGCTGATGGCCTCGACTACATCCGCAAGCACCAGAATGCATTCGACGTCATTCTGGTCGATTCAACCGACCCGATCGGCCCGGCGGTCGGTCTCTTTGAAAAGGATTTTTATCGCCTCGTCCACGACGCGCTGAAAGCCGACGGGATCATGGTCGCCCAAAGCGAATCCCCCTTCTATCACGCCGAGATTCAGAAAAACATGTATCGCAACCTGCGCGCTGTCTTTCCGCTCGTCGCGATGTATCAGGCGTTCATTCCGACCTACCCGAGCGGGCTATGGTCGTTCGCCTTCGCCAGCAAGCGCTATCATCCGCTCCGGGATTTCAATCGTGATCGCGCTGCGCGCCGAAATTTTCACACTAAATACTACAATGAAGATCTGCATTCAGGGGCTTTCATGCTGCCGACCTTCGCCAAAGAAAATATTGCAGAATAGACCGATGACTCCTGAAACAACCACGCACTGGACGATCAAGGATGCCGCTGCTCTCTATGGCATTGATGCCTGGGGAAAAGGGAATTTCGGCCTCAACGCAGCCGGTGAGGTGACGGTCAAAGCGCCGTTCGTAAGCGGTGAAATTGCCGTACCGTTAACCGAAATTGTCGCGGGTGCGGCGGCACGCGGACACAACATGCCCCTGTTGCTGCGCATCGAAAACCTGCTCGATGACCGCATTCGCCTGATTAACGAAACCTTCCGCGCCGCGATTGCCGACGTCGGCTACCGCGGCGAATATCAGGGGGTATTTCCGATCAAGGTCAACCAGCAGTGTCAGGTCATCAAGGAGATCTGTCGTTTCGGCGCACGCTATAATCTCGGATTGGAGGCGGGGAGCAAGGCGGAGTTGCTGATTGCGCTGGCATCACTGCCGGAGCACGGGCTGCTGATCCTCAACGGCTACAAGGACCGGGAATTTGTCGATCTCGGCCTGTGGGCCAATAAACTCAGTTATCGCTGTTTCTTCGTCATTGAGTCCCCCGCTGAACTGCCACTGATTATCGAACGCTCCCGTGCGCTGGGGATCGCGCCGCTTTTCGGTGTGCGGGTCAAGGTCTCCGCCAAGGTCGGCGGGCTGTGGACGGAAACCAGCGGCGACCGCAGCAGTTTCGGGTTGAGTCCCACACAATTGATCGGCGTCGTCGAACAACTCAAGAACGAGGGGCTGCTCGATTGTCTGCAACTGCTGCACTGCCACCTCGGCTCGCAAATTCCGGCCCTGGCCGACATTCGCACCGGCGTTCGCGAGGCAAGCCGTTTTTATGCTGATCTGGTCCGTGAAGGAGCGCCGCTGAGCTGCCTTGATCTCGGCGGCGGGCTGGCTATCGACTATACCGGCACCCTTGAGAATCAGGTTCATTCCCGCGATTACCAACTCGCCGATTACTGTCACACCATCGTTGCCACGATTGCTGCAACCCTTGAGCCGCTGGGCATCGATCATCCGCTCATCCTGACAGAATCAGGACGGGCAATGATCGCCCACAGCTCGCTGTTGCTCTTTAATATCCTCGACACCATGCACTTTGAAGCGGAACCTTTTCCGAAAACCCTGCCGCCGGACGCCCACCCGGCGACCGGTCAACTTTTTACTCTTTTTAAACAGCTGGCCGACACAGACGACTTTATCGCAACCTATCAGGGCGCGCTCGCCGGACGCGACACGCTGCGGGAACTGTTTCGCGGTGGAGAGATCAACTTGCGTGAACGGTCCCTGGCAGAAAACATTTTTCTGGCCATTGCCCAGCACATCGCCTCCCGCCTTGTTGCCTTGACCACGATCCCGGCTGAACTGGCCGGATTGAAAGCGAATCTCGCCGACATCTATTATGGCAACTTCAGCGTCTTTCAATCGCTCCCCGATACCTGGGCCATCGGCCAGCTTTTTCCGGTCATGCCGATCAATCGTCACCTCGAAGCGCCGACCCGCGAGGCGATCATCTCTGATCTGACCTGCGACTGCGACGGCAAACTCGACACCTTCATTGTCGCCGGAAAAGAACAGTCAACCCTGCCGTTGCATCCGCTGCGTGACGAGGAAGACTATCTGCTCGGTGTTTTTCTGATGGGAGCTTATCAGGAAACCCTCGGTGATCTGCACAATCTTTTCGGTGACACCCATGTCGTCAGCATACGCATCAATGAGGGGGGCGGGTTTGACGTCCTCAATGAGCTCAATGGTGATACCATCGCCGAGGTTCTCAGTTTTGTTGAGTATCATCCGCAGACACTGTTTGAGGCATTTCGGTCACGCGTTGAGGGGGTGGTTCGCGCCGGGCGGATGAGTGTCGCGGAACGACAGCAGCTGGTTGAGGAGTATGCTGCGAGCCTGAATGGTTACACTTATTTTGAGCAGTAGCTCGACAAATCTCAAGCTGCCGATTTCGTATCGGCAACCATTCCTTTCAGTGGCGCTTGCCAGTAAGGCAAGCGCCACTGAGTTTTAACGGGGGATAAACTGGTCGCCGCTTACGCTGCGGCCAGCCACGCGTCAATGCGCTGTCGCACTGCTGCCCAGCTGGTGCCCAGGCGCAGATCAAGGAAGATGCGATACAGACTGTCGAAGAGTTGTAACCCCTCTTCCATGACGTGCATCCGCTCATAAAAGAGTGCGTTGCGTTCACTGTCGGGATCGGTCAGGTTGTCGCGTTCGAGGCGCACTGATGGCGCTTTGAACGAGGCAAACTGGAAGAGAGTCCCTTTCAGGGTCAGCTTCCACTGATGCTCCCCCTTTTCGAAGTAGAGCAGGGCCTCGGCCATTTGTTTTCCTGACTGGAGTGCCACGCACACTTCACGGAAGCTGTCCTGCGGCCCGGCCACCGTCACCTTCTGTGCCCCTGCTTCCCCACCACCAACCAGTTGCAGGCGGTCATTCAGGTAGGCAACAAACCCCTCCCCGACAGTTGCCGGACCGGGACGACAGATCGCGTAGCTGGATGATTCGTTCATCGTCTGATACATCAGCCAGAGCAGAAAATCGGCGCCGAGCCAGTGATACTCGCGAATCAGGTCAAGTTCCGTCGTCGCCCCGGAACCATTGGCCGCACGCAACGCGTGCTGTAACGGCGCATCAAGCAGACTTTCGGCCCGCGCATAAGGATGAATGGCCACCAGCCGCAACCCGTCGAAGGTTTTTTTGAACAGTTCGACAAAGGTATCAACCATCTTTCCACCGAGGTTGGCAAACGTCACCACGCCGTTACGCGTATCCCACAGTACATCGTAACAGGCCGGAGCGGGTAACGTTCTGGCCAGCAGTTTACCAAAAACCGCCTCGCGCAAATCAGCCTTTTTTTGTTTTGGGACACGCTGCAAACCGGGGTGTGCAGTGAGGAATTCGCGCTGCGCCTGCTCGAAATGTGCACGGAGCAGCGCTGCCGGAACCCGGCGCTGATCGCGCCGCAGGGTAAAGGTCAGGTAATGGTCCCGCTGAAAAGTGTCGCGCACCTCAAACGTGCTGTCACGTGTATCATCAAGCTGCACCCAGCCCATGGAAAGCTCATCGGCACAGTCATCGATCGAACGAAATCCCTGCGCCGTGAGCCGGGCTCCGGCCCAGGTGAAAAAGTCATCAGTCGGCGGGGTGCCAACGATGTGAAACTGACAGAGACTTGTGGTGTTGCTGAGCAGACCCATAGCTATTCCTCCGGGTTAAGTTTGATGGCGTCGCAAAAAGTCCGCCCTACTGCGTTACGCTGGTTTTTCAGGACCTCGACCTACCTGATGTAGGCCTTCGCCCCTGCAAAACCACCAAGCCTTGGAGGACGAAATTTTTGCTTAGCGACCTCATTTTTTTTGCGAGTGCATCAAGTTTTGCGGTAGTGGAAAAAATAATGTATTGGTTTAGAATAGCCTTCACAAGTTACGGAGACGGCATGAACACAAAATTTCCTCTGACTATCTACTACGACGGTAGCTGCATCGTCTGCGCGACAGAAATTGACCACTATCGCAGCTTGCAGCATCAGGGACGTCTGCAATTTGTCGATATCACCGCCCCCGATTTCGATGCCGCCATTTACGGTCGCACGCAGGGTGCGTTCATGGCCCGCATACACGTCAAAGACGCCGTCGGCAACTTTCATGTCGGTGTTGACGCTTTTCTGGAAATCTGGTCGGCGCTGCCGAATCGTGGTTATCGATTGCTGGGCAAAGTGATCGCCCTCCCCGGCATCCACTGCGCGGCCAGGTGCGGTTATGCGCTCTTCGCCCGCTACCGCAGATATCTGCCGAAACGCACGCGCTGCCAGGGCGACAACTGTGCGCTGCATTAATGCCGCGTGCGCTGCACGTTGTCTTACCCGCGTTTCCCGTTGATAACGTTTAAAATGTCGGTGCCCAATTCCCGTTTTTGCCACTGGCGCATAAGTGGCATGGAATCAAAATCGTCCAGTGTTTTTGGGATCTGGCGCGAAATTTCCTCCAGCAGGGCGTTGTTGATCAGAATTCCCGCGTCAAGTTCAAGGGCGATGGCCTTGTTTTTCCGCCATTCCCTGAGCGCCATAAATCGCTTCTCCGCCAGCGGATCTTTTTCTCGCCGTTCACTGCGTGGAAAGATGGGCAACGCCTCGGTCGGCAGGGCTCGGGCGGTGGCAACGATGGTCAGAAAGTGTTTGCCATAGCGTTCGACAAGGCGCGGGAAAAGCCCTTCCAGACCGGCCATCTCGTCCAGCGTTTCGGGCGCTTTTGTGGCGATTGCCAACAGCGCCTGGGGCCCAATCACCTTGAACGACGGGCAGTCACGTTTGCGCGCCTCGCCATCGCGCCATTGCAGCAGCCCTTCAAGGATCGCCAACTGCCGCCGATCGAGTCTGCCGGCGCCTTTGACCCGCAGGCATAACGGCCCGTCATGCTGCAAAAAGCGGCCTTCTTCCAAACGCAAAAATTCTTCCGTGACCCAGTCGCGCCGTCCGCAGCCGATCAGGCGTTTTTCCAGCAATGCATGCAATTTATGCAGATGGTTGGTATCTTCCGCCGCATAGTCGAGCATCGGCGCTGACAGCGGACGCATTGACCAGTCGGCGCGCTGATACTGTTTGTTGAGTTCGACCCCGAAATACTTGTTGAGCATGTCAGCCAAGCCGACCTTTTCTTCACCGAGAAACTGGCTGCTGATCATCGTATCGAACAACCCCCGTACCGTGAAGCCGAAATCGCGGTACAAACAGCGAATGTCGTAATCGGCCGCGTGAAAGATCTTGACGATGGCCGGATCAGCCAGAACTGCACCAAACGGAGTCAGGTCATCCGCTGCCAGCGGATCGATCAACACCGTCTTGCCTGGTATCGTCACTTGCAGCAAGCAAACTTTTTCATTGTACGAATGGAGGGAATCGGCTTCCAGATCGACGGCGATGATCGATTCTTCGGCCAGCACCGCAGCGAATTGGGCCACGGCGCTGTTTTCAGTCAACAATGGAATCACATCTTGTCCTTTTCAGTTTTTTCGGTAACCAGTTTGAGTACCTTTTTGTGTGCTCCGTGCAGTGCCAGGTCCGCCAATTCAAGCGGGGGCACCCATTGCCGGTCTTCCTCTTCGGCGACTTGCGGCAGTAACGACACGCGGCAGCGAAACACGGTGCAAGTCAGTGCAAAGTGACTGTAGACATGCTTCACCACCCCGAACCGTTCCGGTGCACCGCAAACACCCAACGTGGCAATGAGGCGGGAGATGACGGCAGCGGTGGTCTGCCTGGCCTCGACCGGAGCGGCGGGAAATTCCCACAGACCGCCGAGCATTCCGTCGTAGGGGCGTTTGCGCACCAGCCGGGCACCGCGCTGATCTTCCAGCAGCAGCACCACCTGGGCACGTTTTGGCACCGGTGGCTTCTTGCGTCGGACCGGAATGTCACCTTGTAAACTCTGCGCGAACGCCTGACAGTGCGCCCGCAACGGACAGAGCGGGCAGCGCGGCTGACGCGGGGTGCAAAGAGTCGCCCCCAAATCCATAATTGCTTGCGCGTAATCGTGTGGTCGGCTCACCGGGGTCAAACTTTCCGCCCGCTGCCAGAGTTGTTTCTCGGTCGCGCTGGCACGGGGATCGGTGGTCACCGCATGGAGGCGACAAAGAACCCGGCGCACATTGCCGTCGAGGATCGGGCCGGGCAGGTCGAAGGCAATCGACAAAATCGCTCCGGCAGTTGAACGACCGATACCGGGCAATCTTTGCAGCTCGGCCAGATCGGCCGGGAATTCGCCGCAGAAATCTTCGACCACTATGCGGGCGGCTTTGTGCAGGTTACGCGCCCGCGAATAATAGCCGAGTCCGGCCCACAGGTCGAGCACCGAATCGAGCGGCGCGGCGGCCAACGCCGCAACGCTGCTGAAATTCGCTAGAAAGCGCTCGTAATACGGAATCACCGCTTCGACCGTGGTCTGCTGCAACATGATCTCGGAGAGCCAAATACAGTAGGGATCGCGTGTGTTGCGCCACGGCAACGCGCGACCGGCGTCACGGTACCAGGCAAGCAGGCGGGAAGAAATGTCTTCAGCGGAAACCGATAAATCAGGCATGTTTCACCACGAAGGACACGAGGCACACGAAGAAAAAAAGGCAACCGGTTGTCAACTTCGTGAGCTTCGTGTCCTCCAGTGAGCAGCGCGAACGGGTGGTAAGAGGTAAAAAAATCAACCGATCTCCGCCAGTGCCGCCAGTGTCCGCTCCATCTCTTCGTCGGTGCCGATGGTGATGCGCAGCCCGTGGCTGAGCAGTGGGTCGGAGAAGTGCCGGACCAGAATTTTGCGGGAAAAGAGTGCGTCATAGACCCGTTTGCCGTCCTTGTCCGGGGGGAGGGCAAAGACGTAGTTCCCGCTCGACGGGATCACCCCGTAGCCAATTTTATTCAGTCCGGCGCTGAAACGCTCGCGCGTCGCGCGAACCTTGGCGACGCAGCTGTTGAAATAAGGCTGATCATGGAGCGCTGCCACCACCGCAGCCTGAGCGAGCCGGTCCACATTGTAATGATCGCGAATCTTGTCGAGGGCGGCAATGATCTCGGGGCGGGCAATGGCCAGCCCGAGACGCATCCCGGCGAGGGAATAGCTCTTCGACAGGGTGCGGGTAATCACCACATTGTCACATTCGCGCACCAGCTGCAATGCATTGGCGGCGGAAAAATCGGCATAGGCCTCGTCAACCACCAGTATCCCGCTGCAACATCCGGCCAGCTCCTTGATGTAGGCATTGTCAAAAGTCACCCCGAGCGGGGCGTTCGGACTGGTCAGAAAGAAGAGCTTGCCTTGATAGAGATTGGGAAAGTCGGCCAACGTCCAGTCTGCGGCGAAGCCGAATGTGCGCACCTGGGCCCCCTGAATTTTGGCCAGTGTGGCATAGTAGGAGTAGGAGGGGGCGACGTAGGCGACCTCTTCCCCCTCCCCGGCAAAAGCGCGAATCAGGTTATTGATCAGCTCATCCGAGCCGTTCGCCATGATCACCCACGATGGATCAAAGCCGTACAGCTTTGCCGCCGCATCACGCCCCGCCTGGCTCCTCGGGTCGGGATATTTGCGCAGGGTCTCGCCGTCATCGCCAAGTTCCGCGAGGATCGCCTCACGCACGCGCGGTGACGGCGGGTAAGGATTTTCATTGGTATTCAGTTTGATCCAGCTGAGCGCGTCGGGTGGTTGAAATCCGGGGATATAGGCGTCCATCTCAGCGATAATTTTACGTAATGGCAACATCAATCCTCCCCCTGGAGAAAATTTGTTTTTAAAAATAGTGTGCAAACTCAGTAAGTTATGATTTTAGGTGCCGACTGCGGCAACCTTAAACCACCCGTGATAAAGGTGCAAGCGCAAATTGCAACAGCACCCAAACACGAGCGCCCCCGCTCAAAACAAAACGGGGGCGCTGCATGAAACCCAGAAGTATCCTACAGAGGCATGACCCAATTATGCTCATCGGCAATTCGACCATATTGAATCCCGGTCAGTGCATCATAGAGCTTGCGGGTCAATGTCCCGATCTTCCCGCCGCCCAGCTCGACCGTCTGCCCTTTGTAGGTGAACTGGCCGACCGGCGAAATCACCACTGCGGTGCCAGTGCCGAACGCTTCACTGAGGCGACCGTTTTGAGCGCCTTCCAGCACCTCATCGACACTCAACGCCCGTTCCTCAACCGCCACGCCCATCTCCTTCACCAGTGTCAGTACTGAACGCCGGGTGATGCCATCGAGAACGGTTCCCTTGAGCGGCGAAGTGACGATCTTGCCGTCGTAGACGAAGAGCATATTCATACTGCCGACTTCTTCCACGTAACGTCTTTCTTTGGCGTCAAGCCACAAAACCTGATCACACCCGGCCTTGCTCGCCAGTTCTGAAGCGTAGAGGCTGGCCGCATAATTGCCGCCGGTTTTGGCTTCACCGGTGCCTCCCTGGGACGAGCGAACATACTCGTCAGAAATCCAGATTTTAACCGGCGCGATCCCCCCCTTGTAGTAGGCGCCGACCGGCGACAGAATAATATAACAGAGATATTGATCTGCCGGGTGCACGCCGAGCATTGGTTCGTTGGCAATCATCGTCGGTCGAATATAGAGACTCGTCCCTTCGCTGCGCGGCACCCAATGGGCTTCCAGGCGGACCAGTTGCCGGAGGGCATCGAGAAAAAATCCGCTATCAACTTCGGGCATACACATCCGGCGGGCGCTACGGTTGAAACGCTCAATATTGTCCGCCGGACGAAAAAGCGCGATCTCACCGTCGATGCGGCGAAAAGCTTTGAGTCCTTCAAAAATTTCCTGGGAATAGTGAAAAACCATCGCCGCAGGGTCGAGGACGAAGGGCTGATAAGGTTGGATACGCGCGGAATGCCAACCCTGTGCACGATCAAATTCCATCACAAACATGCGGTCGGTAAACTGCTTGCCGAAGACTAGCCTGGTTTCGTCTTCAATCGGTTTTTTTTGACTGTCAAGGGGCAAAATTTCAAGTTTCATGACGGACTCCTCAAGACGGGAATGAAAAATTTTTGTAGCATGAAAAACCGCTGTCAGGCAAGAAAATTGATTTTTCATGTGACAGTCAAGGGCCGATCCACAAGCTGAAGGAGCCCTGCGGTTCGGCGGGAATTCGATCGGCAGTTTACTATTACCAGAGTTGTGTTAGCTTTTACGGTAATGGCGCTGTTTCGCCAATCAGGTGCCCTGTGCAGATGATGCTCGGCATCAGGAATAAACGACGGCACTGGAGTGGACTATGAACGGAAAGAATGGTGGTGTGCACCGGCAGGATCGTTTACTCAAGGAGCAAACGCATGACCCCTACATGACGCACAGCAAGCTCAAGGAGCCGACCCTGTGTCCCGCGTGTAACGTGGTGTTCAGTGGCGGACGCTGGCAATGGCCGTCTGAAATTCCCGCCGCTGCCTACAGTAGTCTCTGTCCGGCGTGCAAACGTACGCGTGACAACCACCCCGCCGGAATTTTGACGTTGAGTGGCAGTTTTTTTGCCGGACATCACGCGGAAATCCTGAACCTGATAAATAATAAAGTTGAGGGGCAAAAGGCGCAGCACCCGATGAAGCGCTTGATGACCATTGACGAGCAAGAGGACGGGAAAACGGTGATAACTTTCACCGATACCCATCTTCCGCGCGGAGTAGGGCAGGCTATAGAGAATGCCCACGGTGGCACCCTCGATATTCATTATACCGCGGAGGCTGATGTTGTCCGGGTGTTCTGGGAACGCTGAGGCGACCAGTCTGAACCCGGCTGTTCGCTGCATAGAAGAAGCATTGTTGTGCAAGCGCCGACGTTATCAATTTTTTTGGGTGGAAACAGGACTCATGACAGTTGAAGAATTCATGGCGGCAGTTACGCTTTTTAAACTGCCTGAGCAGGTGACGCTGAGGGAGTTGAAGGCTCGTCATCGGGAACTGGTCAGAAAATATCACCCGGACAGTCACGGTGTCGACGATGCAGCCATTCGCGACATTAATGCGGCCTATACCTTGCTGTCAGGCTATTGTGCGGAATATAAGTACAGATTTTCAGCCGCAGAGTTTCTTGAGCAGTATCCTGAGGAGCGGCTGCGACAGCAGTTTGGCTGGGATCCGGTCTGGGGAGGGGCCAAGCCTGATTAAGGGGTGCCATGTATTCAGGTCACCGGTTCAAAGTTTTGCGTAACGTCAATAAAATTGTAGATCTCACCGGTTTCGATAAGATAGTGCCACCCGAGCAGTTTGATGACACCATTTTCTACCCGCTCGCGCACATAGGGATAGGTCAGCAGGTTTTTGATCTGCACCAGGATATTGACCTGTTCGGTCAACCACTCACGCTCGGCGGGGGTGTCTTCGGTAACCAGCTTGTCGACCCGCGGTCGCACCTCGGCTGAAACTTCCAGCCACTTGCGCACATGCGGCAGCTCTTGCAGCTCTGCGGTTGACAGGTTCAGCGCTGAACAGCCGCCGCAGTTGGAATGTCCGCAGACGACGATAGTGCTGACCCCCAGAGCCAGGACAGCATATTCGATGGCCGAAGTGGTGGAGACATATTCTTCGGTTTTGCGGTAGGGAGGGACGATGTTTGCGATGTTGCGGACAACAAACAACTCGCCAGGGCCGGTTCCGGTAATCAGGTTCGGAACCACCCGGGAGTCGGAACAACCGATAAAAAGGGTATGCGGTTGTTGCACCCGCCCCAGTTGCTGAAACAGCTCCTTGTGAGATTCGAAATCGTCGCGCCGAAAGCGCATGATGCCACGAAAAAGTTCTTTCACAATCTTTTTTACTTTAAGTAAATAATTTTATCAATAATTAACTCTGCTGAATCTCCATCCGTACCTCATCCGCGGCGCCAGTCATGAAAACGCGCGACCCACCGCAACAGCTTGTGTGGAGCATGCAAGCGTTTCCATTCTCCTGCCGTTGCTTTATTCACCTCAGCCAGGGTCGGGTAGATGTGCATCGTGCCGAGAATCTTGTTCAGGCCGATACCGTGTTTCATGGCCAGAATGTATTCGGCAATGAGATCACTGGCATGCGAACCGACAATCGTCACGCCGAGGATCCTGTCCGTCCCCGGCTTGGTCAGCACTTTGACAAACCCCTGACTTTCCCGGTCAATAACGGCGCGATCGATGTCTTTGAAATCATAACGCACCGCCTCATAGGGGATTTTCTGTCGTTTGGCCGCAGACTCATTCAGACCGACCTGGGCAACCTCAGGATCGGTATAGGTTGCCCAGGGAACGACGCTGTAATCGACGCGGAACGACTTTAATCCGCCAAAGAGCGAGTTGACTGCCGCGTACCAGGCCTGATGTGCGGCGGTATGGGAAAACTGGAACGGCCCGGCCACATCGCCGGCGCAGTAAATATGCGGGAAATTTGTGCGCAGGAAATCGTCAACGGCGATAGTTCCCTGCGGTGCCAGTTTGACGCCTAATTCCTCAAGCCCGAAGCCGCTGACGTTGGCCTTGCGTCCCACCGCGATCAATAATGCATCAAACTCTATTTCGACCAATTCATCTTTACAGACGCAGACGAGGATTTTACGTTTACCGTCCCGGCGGATTTCTTTTATGCCATGATGGGTGAGAATGCGCACGCCTTCGTTTTCAAACTTGCGTTGTATCAGTTCCGAGACCTCTGGATCGTCGCGCCCGAGAATGCGCGCACCCATCTCCACCTGGGTCACTTCACTCCCCAGACGGGCAAAGGCCTGCGTCAGTTCGCACCCGATCGCACCCCCGCCCACGACGGCAAGGCGTTTGGGTTGCTCGCGCAAGCTCCAGATCGTCTCGGAGGTCAAATAATCAATCTGATCAAGACCGCTGAATGGTGGCACGAACGGCCGTGCGCCAGTGGCGATCACAATATTGCGCGCGGTAATCGTGCGGCCGTCGACAGCAATCGTATGCGGTCCAACCAGGCGGGCATTTCCGCGGACACAATCCACTCCGAGATCGACATAGCGCGCGACAGAATCGTGCGGAGCGATTTCATCAACCACCTCTTTTACCCGTTTCAGAACATCACAAAAATCGAACTCCAGCGGGTTTTTTTTGAAGCCGAATTCCTGCGCCCGGTTGGCATACGCGGCCATCTTCGCGCAACGCAATAGCGCCTTGCTCGGCACGCACCCGCGATTGAGGCAGTCGCCGCCCATCGCGCTTTTTTCGATCAACACGACTTTAGCCTTGACCGCAGCGGCAATATAAGCGGTTACCAAACCGGCCGATCCGCCGCCGATTACTGCAATGTTGTAATCATATTTTTTCGATTTTGCTCTACTTTCCACAAGGCAACTCCTCGGCTGGACAACTATTATGTGTCGTTGGCATTATAGCTGAAGTTCTGAATTGCACCACTTTTCGCATATGCTCGTAGGGAGCAGTGGATCTGTTAAATAGAAAAAAGCAAAAAAGCTCCAGCGTCAATTGGAGGTTGACAGCTGACGTTCGCTGGACATAGTCTCATCGCACGGCGCGACTTCGTCGCGAAGCATAAATTGATGGGATGAAATAAGCCATGAAAAAACTGTTTATTGTCGGCTGTGGAAATATCGGTCGACGCGTGCTGGCCCTTGCCGGGGCGCAAGGAATTGCGACGTTGGCTACGGCACGCAGTCAGGAGAGACGTGCGCAGTGCGTGGCGTTGGGGGCGACAGTGGTCACCGCGAATCTTGACGATCCCGGCAGTCTGTTGGCACTGCCGACCGCCGGAACAACGGTGCTGTTTACCGCCCCGCCACCGGGCGGTGGCCATACTGACCCGCGGATGCGTAATTTTCTGGCGGCGATTGCAGCCGGGGACGAGCCGGAAAAAATTGTTTATCTGAGTACCAGCGGCGTCTATGGCGATCAGGGGGGGGAGCTGGTCAGCGAGGATACACCGCCGAATCCGCAGACCGCACGGGCCAAGCGACGTTTTGATGCAGAAACCGGGGTCCGCGCATGGGGCGCGAAACATCGGGTGCCGACAGTGGTCTTGCGGGTTACCGGGATCTATGGTCCGGAGTTTACACCGTTGATGCGTCTCCAGGGCGATCATCCGGTCTTGCGCCCGGAAGAGGCGCCGCCGACCAACCGGATTCATGCCGATGACCTGGCACAGGTCTGTCTGGCGGCTGCCGAACGGGGCGAGGATGGTGATATTTTCAACGTCAGCGATGGCCAGCCATCGACAATGACCGAGTATTTTACCGTGTTGGCGGAACTGTTCGGTTTTTCGCCCCCCCGCCAGGTGTCACTGGCGGAGGCGCAGCACGAAATGAATCCGACGATGTTATCGTACCTGAGCGAATCACGACGGCTGGATAACACCCGATTGCGCGAAAAACTTGGGGTAACGTTAAAATATCCCACCCTGCACAGCGCCCTGCCCGACCTGGCGCGGGAAGTTGCCAGTTTGCTGCAAAAGCTTGAATCCGGCGCAACACAGAACAAGCATTGATGGTTGCGCTCAGCGGTGAATATCCGACCGGCGATCCCCGCTGAGCGTAACGAACGCTGACGTGTCCCCGATTATGCCGGTGGGGTATAAACAAAGGTTCGTGTCGCGAGATCTTCGTCGAGACGCAACAAGCCGTTGCCATCATTGCCGATGCGGCGCAGTTTTTTGACAATCAGTCCGAAATTCGATTCTTCCTCGACCTGCTCGGTGACAAACCACTGCAATAATATTTGCGTGGCATGACTCCCTTCCGTTTTGGCCAGATCCATCAGCCCATTGATGCGATTGGTGACAAATTTTTCGTGTTCCAGGCTGTATTCAAAGGCCGCCAACGGTGAAGCATAGTCGTTTTTGGGTTTTTCAAAACCGCGCAGGTCGGTCCGCCCTCCGGCGTCGCAGATGAAATTAAAAAGCTTCTCTGCATGGGTCATTTCTTCCAGTGCTTGGATCCGCATCCACGCGGCGAACCCCGGTAAATCCTCTGCCTCAAAATAGCCGGAAATCGCCATGTAGAAGTAGGCTGAAAAAAATTCATACTTGATCTGTTCATTGAGTTCATCGACCAGTTTTTCGCTGAGCATATGTTGCCTCCTGAAGCAATTAGTTGTTTGCGCGTTTTAAATCATACCAAAAGACTCAAGCATGTCCAGCTTCGGTCCTTTTAAAAGGTGATGTCCCCGATTGCAATCGACCCGCGTCTGGGCTATGCTCCGCGCCAAGGAGCCTGACATGATCATTAAATCAGCCGAATTTATCAAATCAGCAACCAGGCCGGACCAATACCCCGCCAGTTTGCTTGCCGAGGTCGCTTTTGCCGGGCGCAGCAATGTTGGCAAGAGCAGCCTGATCAATGCCCTGGTCAACCGCAAGGCACTGGTGCGTACCTCGAATACGCCTGGCCGCACGCAGCTGATCAATTTTTTTAATATTAACGGTGAGTTTACCCTGGTTGACCTCCCCGGTTACGGTTTCGCCAAGGTGCCGCTGACGGTCAAGTCGCAGTGGGGGCCGATGATGCGCACCTATCTGGAAACCCGCGTCAATCTCAAGGCGGTTGTCACGCTCTTTGATGTGCGTCGTGTGCCGCGCGAGGAAGATATCCAGCTGCTCGACTGGCTTGAAGAGTTCGGTGCACCGACCATTCCGGTGATCACCAAAATTGACAAAATCAGTCGCAGTCAACGGGGCAAACAGATAAAACCGATCCTTGAAGCAACCAACCTGCCGCTGGAGGCATTTTCCCTCTTTTCGGCGAAGACTCGCGAAGGCATGGACGAAATTTGGGAACGGATCGAGGATGCCTTTGCGGTGGAGGGAGGCTAACCGCTGCAATTTCGCGCCACACCCTGAATCGTGCATAAAAGCTGCAACGCTACCGGCAAGTCCGCAGGAATGGCCAATGGGGGTTACTCCTTGCCGATTTTCCCCAGCAGCCAGGCCATGTTTTCGCCCAGCACCTGCATGGTTTTGATCCCTTCCTCGTCCTGTTCCACCTCACCAATCGCTTTGCCCATACCGAAGTTCCAGTAGCTTGAGCCGGGAATTATCATCTGGCTGATGGTGAAGTAGTTATTAATCGTCGTAAAGGCATGGTGAGCGCCACCGCGCCGCACCGCGACGACCGCCGCCCCGACCTTGCGGCGGAAAAGATCGCCATTGGCACGATTAACCATGCCGGTGCGATCGATCACGGCCTTCATCTCTGCCGAGACATCGGCAAAGTAGGTCGGCGAAGCGAGGATAATTCCGTCCGCGGCGGCCATTTTTTCGATACAATCGTTGATCAGATCGTTCTTGACCGCACAGCGCCGATCCTGTTTTTCCCAGCACTGATAACAGGCGGTACAGCCACGGACGATGTTCCCCGCCAGTTGAATCAACTCGGTTTCAATCCCCGCTTTTTCCAGTTCGGCAAAGACCTGGCGGATCAAAATTGCAGTGTTGCCGTCTTTTCGGGCGCTCCCGTTAATGGCGATAACTTTCATCGGGCGATTCCTTTCTTCCAGGGTTGGTTGCATGATTCGCTTCAGAGTTTCAACAGAAACAGGTTCATCAGCCCGATCAGAAAACCGAGCAGACCGCCAAAGAGGTTGATGTACTTGAACTGTTCCTTCATGATGCCGAGGACCAGATCTTCCACCTGGAGCAGGTCGAGCTGGTTGACCTTTTTCTCGACCATGCGGGTAATATCGAGGGCGTCGATCAACGGGGGAACTTCTTGCTGCAGGACATCTTTCAGTTGCAGATAGATCCCCTCCTCGAGCTCTTCACGCAGATCGGCGGGAATCCGCGCGGCAAGGTGACCGAGAGGGCATTGGTAGAGCCAGTAGTCGAACTTGTCGGCCAGGAACCGGTCGAACGCCTGACGGGTGGCCGGGGCGCGCAAGGTCTCCAGCAGGCGGTCGGCGAATGCATCCCGCATGCGCTCACGTCCCCGTGGCGGGAGGATGCCGTCGAGGAGTTGGTGAAACGGGCGGTCCTTGATGCGCTCAATCCCCGCTCCCGCCAGGCCAACCAGGCGTTCGGTGGTGCGCCGGTCGTGGAGCAGGGTGATGACACGAGCCCGCAGGTAAGTGCGCATCCCGGCGACTTTTTCGAACGGCATTTTTTCCAGATAACTTTTCAGCGGGCGGTCGAGAAATGCGTTAATCCGTTCACGCAGCATGGCCGCCACCTGCTCCTGGGTTGCGGCGCGTTGCAGCCAAATCGCAACCTCTTCTCCGGCCTGATCAAGAAAGTCGGGGATTTTAGTGTAGACCTTTTCCATATCGAAAAACCCGGCCAGAACCGCCGTCAGTCCGCCGAGAGAATCGAGGAATTTTTCGATCCCCTCTCTGGCCCGCGTGGTGAGCTGTTTGCGAAAGGCCGGATCATGGAGCATGCCACCGAATTTTTCCAGGAGCGGCGGCAGCTCCTTTTCCAGTTGGGCAATCAGTGTTTCGCATAAGTCATCCGGCAACAGTTCCTTGAGGGAACGCTCGCTGCAAAGGAGCCGGTCGGTCTGGCGATCGACGAATTGCTCAACGGCCATCGTCAAGGTAGCGGAACGCAGCGTCGTCCCGATGCGCTCGTCAAGGTGGGTAGACAATGCGGCGAAGCGCTCGGGCGTCATGAAACTTTCCAGGTCGCGACCGAGAAGCTCGCGCTCTTTAGCCGCCAGAAATTTGCGCAGACGGGCTTCGCAATCAGCGCTGTCAACCCACTGGCCGACGGCATCGACACATTTACGGCGCAGGATAAGGACCAGCTCGTCGAAGCGCGCCCGGTACTCTTTTGGAACCAGCGCCGCCGGGGGGGCGAGTTCGCGGTTGAGGAAATGGCCGAGCCGGTCGTGGAGCGCCCCGCGCAATTCGCGACGGAACGTCGCTGTTTCCAGGGCGCCACCAATATCTGCGGAGGTCAGCAGGTGGCCGCCGACGGTGTTTCCCATTCGTTGAGCCAGTTCCCCGCGTTTGGAGGGGATAATGCCGGGGGTCAGCGGGACGTGCAGCCCAAAGATCCGCCACGCTTTCAGCGGGCGGAAGAGCATCTTGATGGCGATGTAGTTGGTGACGTAGCCGATCAGTGCGCCGAGCAGCGGCGGTACCAGCCAGGGGAGATAGTGTTCCATGAATTGATGTACTCGCAAAAAAAATTAGATGGCTAAGCAAAAATTTTGTTCTACAAGGCCTGGTGGTTTTTCAGGGGCGAAGACCTACATCAGGTAGGTCGAGGTCCTGAAAAACCGGCGTAACACAGCAGGGCGGACTTTTTGCGATGCCATCATGATTGATTCGTTCCCGTCTTGTTGAAGAGCGGATATCATAGCGGGAAAGTTGTTGCGGGGCAAGGTGTTGCATTCAGAATGTAAACGCAATAAAGTAGCGACTATGATGCCGGATTCCTCTGCCAACACCTTTAATTTGTTTACCGTCCTTGGTCCCACCGCCAGTGGTAAAACCCGTCTCGGCGTGCAACTGGCACGGGCGTTGGATGGTGAGATTATCTCTGCCGATTCGCGCCAGGTCTATCGTGGCATGGATATCGGCAGTGGCAAGGATAGCGACGAGTACGAGGAAATTCCTTATCATCTGATCGACATAGTCGCTGCGGGGAGCGAATTCAGCGTTTTCGATTTTCAGCAACGGTTCTATCAGGCGTTTGCCGAGATTCGTGCGCGCGGGCGGTTGCCACTGCTGGTCGGCGGCACCGGGCTCTATCTTGAGGCGGCGTTGCGTGGTTACCGGCTGGTACTCGCGCCACTAAATCGCGCCCTGCGGGATGAGTTGGCGGCGCTGGACGATGCACAGTTGGCTGCCCGGTTGCACGAACTCAGACCGCAACAGCACAACAGCACCGACCTGGTTGAGCGCGAACGGTTGATCCGGGCGATTGAAATTGCGCTGGCCGAGCAAGATACAGCGGAGCATCTGCCCGCGCCGCCGCTGATCAATCCATTGATTATCGGCGTGCATTGGGACCGTAAGCTGCTCCGCGAGCGGATCACCAGACGTCTGAGTATGCGCCTGGATGGGGGGATGATCGAGGAGGTTGCGTCACTCCATGCCGCCGGAGTGCCGTGGGCGCGGCTCGAATTCTACGGGCTCGAATACCGTTTTGTCGCTCAATATCTGCAAGGGCAGCTCAATCGCAACGACCTTTTTCAGAAACTGAACAGTGCCATTCATCACTTCGCCAAACGGCAGGAAACCTGGTTCCGGCGGATGGAAAAGCAGGGGATGACGATTCACTGGGTCGCCGGCGCTGGCGATCCGCTTGCGGCGGCGCTGGCCGTTGTTGAGTCGCTGCGGTGAGTGTTCTGCCGGTAGCGGTGGCGCGTTATCTGGAGCGGCGGGCGATTGCCGGGCCATGGCATATTGCCGGAACTGAACGCACCGATTTCTGTGGCGCGGTGGTCATTCCGGCGCTGGCGGAGAGTGCCGAGCTTTTTGTTGCTCTAAAATGGCTGGCGAAAAACCCGCCTGAACTGCTCGAACAGTTTCTGCTGCTGGTAGTCATAAATCAACGCGAGGACGCGGCGGTTGCTGACAAAAGGGATAATGCGGCGACGCTCGATCGGCTGCCCCGCTTCGCCCACCGTTATCCGCAGCTCAAGCTGGGGTGGATCGATGCGGCGTCGGCGGGGCGGGAACTGGCGCCAGGGGACGGCGGCGTCGGGGTGGCACGCAAAATCGGGCTTGATCTGGCGTTGCAACGTTGCGACTACGTCAGGACACCTCCTGTCCTGGTCTGCCTTGATGCCGATACGCTGGTGCTGAGCAACTATCTGGCGGCGATCAGGCAGCACTTTGCGACGGCTTCTGCCGGGGGTGCGGTGATCCCCTTTTGTCACCGCCGGGGGGCTGATTCTGCAGGACAGGCGGCGATCGATCTTTATGAGCTCTATCTGCGCCATCATTTGTTGGGTTTGACGCTGGCACGGTCGCCTTATGCCTGGCACACAATCGGTAGCACTGTTGCCGTACGCGTTGATGCCTATGTCGCGGCGGGGGGGATGAATCGTCGCCAGGCGGGGGAGGATTTTTACTTTGTGCAGCAACTGGTCAAGACCTGCGGGGTTTCAGCGCTGCGCGGCACCTGTGTCTTCCCCTCGGCGCGGATGTCGAGCCGTACCCCGTTCGGGACCGGCCACAGTGTGGCGGAGTTGCGCACGGGTGAGAATAACGGGACATTTTTTTATGCGCCGGATGTTTATCGCCTGCTCAGGGAGTGGCTACAGGCCGCGCGCTCAGGCTGGAAAAATTCGGCCACAGAAGTGTTGCAGCAGGCGCGGATGATCGACCCGCGCCTGAGTGATTTCCTTGACGAGACCAATTTTGAAGACGTTTGGGGGCGATTGCAGAACAACCACGCAACGCCGGAAAGGTTCGCCAGTGCATTTCACGGCTGGTTTGACGGACTCAAAAGCGTGCGTTTGATCCATACCCTTTGTCCCGCAGCAAAACGTGTTCCCTGCGCAGCAAGCGTGCCCGAACTGTTGCGTCAGGTTGGAATTGTTGCTCCTGTCGAACCAGCGCGCCAATTAGGCGTTTTACGGCGTTTGCAAAAACCGCTATGAATTTTTTGTGTATATAAGTTATATTTGCTTGCAGTAAGAGAAACGTCCCTCTGCCAAGGAGGCCATGGTGCCAAAAGACCAGAATCCAGAAGAGCGCCCACCCGGCGATCAGCGCCGGGAGTTGCGATCACCTTTGCTGGTGCAGAATGTCAAGGTTGAGCCTGCCGGCCAGAAAGCCTTTTTTGGTTATGCCAAAAATATCAGCCGCAGCGGCATGTTTATCGGCACCACCAATCCTAAAGAGCCGGGGAGTCAGTTCAACGTTGAAATTCCCTTCCCGGCACCGATCGCAACGACGATCACCTGCGCTTGCGAAGTTGTCTGGCAGCGCAACTTCAGTCGTAAAAGTCAATACGAGCCGGGAATGGGGCTGAAGTTTGTTGATCTACCCAAAGAACTGGCCGAGCGTATCGACGCGTGGGTCAAGGACAAGTCATCGCTTATGTTTTCTCCGTGATCTCTGTGATCTCCAGTGAGCGAAGCGAACGGGTGGTAAGAAGGAACTGAATATTTCACCACGGAGGACACGGAGAGAATCAAAATCTTCTGGGTTGAAAATCAAAAACAAGTCGTTGCCTTTGATCTTAAGCAACGAGCAGGTGATAATTTCCAAAGCTGAATGGCGCGATATGAATCAGCGGTAGCTGACACAGGCCCTGATTTTGTTTCGTCATCTATATATTGCACTTTTTTTTCAACCGGTGTACCCTA